>NZ_JACKXD010000006.1 GCF_014212355.1 Halobellus ruber | reverse complement strand
CCGCTGACGCTCCACAAAATCTAATTCGATCCAGTCGCTACCGTCGCTGAGGCGTGTGATTTCGGGCATAGATCACTCAGAAATCAGCACGCCTCACTCTTCACGCTTAACTTAACACGACCGGCGAAACCACCCAGGAGGTAACAGCCGGTGGGACTGTGGTCCTACCCAGAGGTGAACCGCACGCGCTCGTCGCAGACGAGCCGTCGGTAGTGCTCGTTTCGAACTCCCCGGCCGGGTT
Source organism: Halobellus ruber (assembly GCF_014212355.1). Lineage (NCBI taxonomy): Archaea > Methanobacteriati > Methanobacteriota > Halobacteria > Halobacteriales > Haloferacaceae > Halobellus > Halobellus ruber. The sequence continues at coordinate 243,267 of NZ_JACKXD010000006.1, read as the reverse complement.
CGACGAGTTCGTGGCTGCCGCTGGCGAACCGACGGACGACGAGACAGTCCCGTCGCCACCGCCGTCCGAGGAAGCGATTGAGCGCGTCCGTGAAGTCGCCCCCGACCACGGCATCGAGATCGTCGGGCCGCCGCCGGGGCATCAGTAAGATAGAACAATGACAGAATAATCGTTTTCGAGCGTAGTTTAATAATATATGTCTAATCATCGCCGAGAAACACTTACACTAATGTATTTGTAAATGGGTTGTATGAATACGGAGAAATATCTCTCCAGAATCGGTCTTGATCCATCTGACGTGACCGAAACAGATGTGTCGACTGTTGAACGACTCCAACAGGCCCATCTCACCACGGTCCCTTTTGAAACAATGGCTGTCGCCGGGTATCCGTTCGAGGATCGTTCTCCTGACGGCGTTTCGTTAGATATGGCCGATATATACGACAGAATTGTGGAGCATCACCGCGGCGGAATCTGTTATGAACTCAACGGACTCTTTGGATGGTTGTTAGATCAGTGTGGGTTCGATGTCGAACGATTGGCCGCACGAGTCATTTCACCAGAAGACGGGAGCTACGGGCCTCCGGGTGGGCATCAGCCGCTACTTGTTTCACTGGATAAGCCGTATATAGTGGATGTCGGGTTCGGCGGAGAGGTCATCAGACATCCACTTCCGCTTGACGGAACAGTGCGTGAAGATCCAGAAGGCGCGTGGCGGCTCGTTGAGACTGATCGCAATGACGCTGACTACGTTGCACAATATAGAGGCCTCAACGGGACCGACGATGAATGGACCGAGTGGTTCATTTTCCGAACTGAACCGAGAGGGATGGACTATTTCGAACCGGCTTGCGAGTATCATCAGCGCTCGCCAGATGCGACTTTTACTGATTGGGTACTCGTCACAATGGTAACAGATCGTGGACACAAAACACTCACTCCCGATTCGTTCGTCGAAGTGGCCGGTAGCGATCAGCACGAGCGCTCAATCTCTGAACAAGAGTGGAGAACGTTACTTGATGAAGAATTTGGCATCCGGTATCCCTCAGTGTAGACGGTGGGAACGCTTTGGGGAGTGTAAACACTCTCGCCTGCTGAGACTTATTATTTGCAGATCGTTCATGCGCCAGTGCAAGATACGCGCTGTGTATTCAGCAGCGCTCACAGGATCTCCTTAGTTTCTGTCAATAGCGAGGTGCGAGATACGGAGTGTACCTGCACCAGCCGATTCTGCCCCTCCCGGATAGTCGTCAACGAGAGAACCGCCTAACAAGTGAACATAACACTTAATCGAAACCCACCAGAACGAGTATTTATGTTATCTGGTCCCCCCTCCCTTCGAACAGCGGTTAGCCAGACGGCTGTGTTCATAGTGGTGGCGTGCAGGCGATTAACCGGCGTTACGCGTTCGGCTGTTTGGGTAATGTGGCGTGTCCTCCGACGGTTCGCTCACAGTTTCCGGTCGCTGTGTGTCACCGTGTATGACAGAGTGGGTGCTTTCCTCTCCGGGCCTGTCAGGCAGTTCGTGGTCGGACCGTTCCGGGTAGCCCTTCTGGGACAACATCGTGATGTTTCGCTTCTCGTTACGCTCCTGTCGCCGGTTCTGGCCCTCGGGACGGCTTGGTTGGTCGGCTCAACAGTCGGTTATCACACGCTGACCGCGTGGGTTCGCGGAACGTGGTTCGGAACTGATCCGTCACTGGCCATTTTCCTCGCAATCGGTGGTCTGCTTGTAATTGGCGCGATCAGCGCGGCCGTCAATTCAGGCCTGCTCCCGACAAGTGTCTTAGTGAGTGCGCCCGTTTTCGGTGCAGGTGTCACCCGGTACGGAACGACCGTCACCTACTCGTGGGGAAGCGACGTCGTTTCGCTTCCCGAGGCTGTGGGAGTGGCGAGCCTCCTTGCAGTCGGGTTCGGAATTCCGATTGCTCTGTGCGGCTTCGTTCTGGGGCGTGCCCTCTGCTACGTGATTAGCGTGTACGGCGGCCGTTCTGGACCGCCCTCAACGGTAGAAAACGCCTGACTGGCCTGCCCTCGTTCGTATGGCTGTATCGGTTTCTGGGTTCGATATATCCCTCGTGTAACGTACCGGGATCTATCAAAATGGGTTACCGAGTCGCGCGTTGTATTCAGCACGCCGCTATGCACATCAATACAATCCGATAAAATATCAGCGGTACATTCGCATACAGGGTCTTACGGCTTAATCAGCCGTGAGAACGTGAAATAAACACCGTGGGAACTCTTCTATTACGCCCTGACTGTACCGCGAGCGACCGCAGGGAGCGAGCGGGCCAAGGAGGCCCCGAAGGGGCCGACGCCGCGCTTTTGGCCGAGCTTTTGCCAGCGACCGAAGGGAGCGCAGCAAAAGCTCGGTGGAAAAGCTACTTCCACCCGCCGCGACTGGAGGCTGTATGACCGACTCCCTTTCCGTCCTCCTCACCAACGACGACGGGATCGACGCCGTCGGGTTCCGAGCGCTGTACGATGCACTCGCCGAGTGGGCCGACGTGACCGCGGTCGCACCGGTCGACGACCAAAGTGCCGTAGGACGACAGCTGTCGACCGACGCCGCGGTCCGCGAACACGAACTCGGGTACGCGATCGCGGGGACGCCCGCGGACTGCGTTGTCGCCGGCTTAGAGGTGCTCTGTCCGGAGGTTGACGCGGTCGTCGCCGGCTGCAACAAGGGAGCGAACCTCGGCGCCTACGTCCTCGGCCGGTCGGGGACTGTCAGCGCCGCCGTCGAGTCGGCGTTCTTCGGCGTCCCCGCGATCGCGACCTCGCTGTACGTGCCCGGCGGCGGCGACGTCCCCTGGCAGGAGCAGGCCACGGAGTCATCGGACTTCCGGAACGCAACCCGTGCGACGTCGTATCTCCTGCGGCACGCGCTGGATGCGGGCGTCTTCGAGCGAACCGGCTACCTGAACATCAACGCCCCGCTGGCCGACGCCGGCGACCCGCCCGCGCCGATCGAGATCACCCGCCCGTCGACGCTGTACGATATGACCGCCGAACACGACGGGAACGGACGGATCATCCTCGAAGACGGGATCTGGGAGCGGATGCGCACCGGCGATATCGAGGACCCCGAGGGGACCGACCGGCGCGCGGTCGTCGAGGGCCGGGTGTCGGTCTCGCCGCTGACCGCGCCACACACCAGCGAGGGCCACGAGGCGCTCGACGGCCTCGCGGCGGCGTACCCGGAGACGGTCTGAGACGGCCCCCGGGCGGCTATCCGGACCGCTGGTCGGGATGCCACACCGCAACGAACCGAAGCCGCCGGTAGTCCGCCGCCCGGGTTCCGTTCTCGGGGTCGTCGCGGAGTCGTTCCTCGACTCCCGCGATCACGTCCGACCGGCGGTTCTCGTGGACCGCTCCGAGCAGCCGGTCGGCGAACATCCCGAGCCAGTCCGCCATCCCGCCTCGCCGTCGTCGAGTTCGGTCGGCCGGTCGAAGAGGGTGGCGGAGCGGACCTCGAAGCACGCGACTTCCAGCGCCGTCGCGTGTTCGCCGACCGTGGGAAAGTACCGGGGATCCTCGGGGGGCTCGTACCCGCGACGGGCGAGTTCGGCGCCGACGGCGTCAAACGGTGGCGGTCCCGCCGAGTTCCGCGACGAACCCACCGCCAGGCCGGAGTGCGTCCGCGACCCACCGAAGCACCGCCGCCCGGTCGTCGATCCGGTGGAGCACCGCGTTCGAGAACACCGCGTCGAACGGCTCCTCGACCGCGAAGTCGCGGGCGCTGCCCTGCCGGAACTCCCGATCAGGGTAGGTCTCCCGCGCGGTCTCGATCATCTCCGCGGGTCGGTCGACCCCGACCGCGTCGGCGATCCGGGCGGTCGGGGGGCCGGTGCCACAGCCGAGATCCAGGATCCGTTCGTCGGGCTGGGGGTTGAGCAGGTCGACCACATCCGTGCCGTACTCGTAGACGAACGAGTGGGAGCCGTCGTGCGCCGCGGAGTCCCAGTCGTTGCGGTCGTCCGGTTGACCCGTCATCGTTCCCGCGGTGGAGTCACCGGGGCAAACTTCCCCCGTTCGGACGCGGAGAGCCGAAGGGAAACGCTCTTTTCGGGTAGGGACGGACTTCGGGGTATGAGCGACGGGGACGACGAGAGCGCCGCCGAATCCGACGGGACGGCGGGGTCCGACGAGCCGACAGACGCGACGCCCGATACCCTTAACGACCGTCTCGACGGGGTCGAGGCCGACCTCGGGGACGCGGAGACGGAAGCGGAGTTGGACGGCGTGGAAGCCGCCCTCGACGAGGTCGCGACGGCTCTCGAGGGTGCCGACCTCCCCGTCCCCGACGACGAGGACGAGGATCCCCGGGAGACGCTCGAATCACGCGTCTCCGACCTCCGGGACGACCTCGAAGCCAAGCGCGGCCCGTACGCGGCGGACGTGACCGATGCCATCGAATCCGCGAGCGGGACGATCGCCGGGACGCGGTGGACCGAACAGGGCCGCCACGAGGTCGCCGACGCCGTCACGGCCTTCACCGACGAGGTCGACGAGGTGCTCGGAACCGACGTGGGCGGGGGGGAGGACGCCGACGACCCGGCGGACACGGAGGCGCTCGCCGCCACGCTCGACGACGCCGTCGCCGCAGTCGAGGACGCGGACTTGGATCCCGACGACAACGCGAAGACGATCGCCGCGTTGCTCGGCGCGACCGACGGGCTCGAGTCGGGTCTGGAGGACGCCCAGGAGTGGGACGACCTCGAAGTCAACGAGCAGCTGATGGCCGAGGGGTTCTACGACGTGCTCGGCCACTACAAGGACTTCCCGCCGGAGCTGTCGGCCCTGAAGGAGTGGGAGAGCCGTGGCCGCGTCGATATGATCCTGCTCGCAAAGGAGAAGCTCCAGTCGGAGTTCATGCAGGGTCACTGTATGGACGCGCTGATCCGGATGGCGAACCCCGACGCCTTCGACGAGATGCACCAACTCGCCCAGCGCCGGAACAAGAAGGCGATCGAGGCGCTGGGTCGGATGGGATCGGGCGCGGATGACGCCGTCGAGACCCTGATCGAGTACGTCGACGCCGACTCCGACCCCGGGCTCCAGAAGGTGACGTTCCGCGCGCTCGGCGAGATCGGCTCCCCGGAGGCCACGCAGGCGCTCGCGAACAAACTCGAGATGGACAACGACAACGTCCGGCCGTACGCCGCCCGCGCGCTCGGGCTGATCGGCGACACCCGCGCGATCGACCCGCTTGCGGGAACCCTCGAATCCGACGACGTCGAGACCGTCCGCGCCGCCGCGGCGTGGGCACTCCGACAGATCGGAACCGAGGCCGCGCTGGAAGCCGCCGCGGCGTACACAGACGAACGCTCGTATCTCGTCCAACACGAGGCCGAACTCGCCGCCGAGGCGCTCGAAGACGGCGACGCCGACGCCGAAGCCCCGGCCGCGTAGGGTCGGTAACGCCGGGCTGCCGCTCGCCTGCTCCCGGCCCGCTTGCCCCGGAGGTTCAAATGCGATCGGGCGGCCAAACGCCCCGTGTTCCGGGGAGTCGCCGATGGAGACGCGCGAGCCGTCGAGTCCGTGGCACGCTACGTGCTCCGGTTTGCGTGTGTTGCGCTCGTCGTGTGCGCGTCGCTCGCTTCGGTGCCGCCGGTCGCGGGCGACAGAGCGGATACCGGCGCGGCCGCAACCCCACACCACGGGCCGCACGTCGTCGCCGTCTTCCCGGACCCCGTCGCAGACGGTGACACCGGCGAGTACGTCGTCGTCGACCCCGCGGACGGGTCGAACCTGTCGCTGTCGGACGGCGAAACGCGGGTGTCGGTCCCGCCCGACGGCCCCGTCGCGCTCTCGGCGACCCCGAACGCGACCCGGAACCTCGTCGACGTGCCGGTGGCTGCGGCCGACCTCTGGCTCGGCAACGGCGGCGAGCAGTTGGTGCTCCGCAGGAACGGGACCGCCGTCGACCGGGTTGCGTACGAGACAACAGAGGAGGGTGAACGGCTCAACGCGACCACCGGCCGCTGGACCCCCCGCGGCCTCACCCCGCGGGAGCCCGTCGCGACCGGATCCGCAACCGCCACCGCGTTCGTGCTCCCCGACGCGCCGGGGGTCCCACTGGAGACCCTCCGGGGCGCGGACCGCCGGATCCTGCTTGCGGGCTACACCTTCGCCTCGGCCCGAGTCGCCGATGCACTGCTTTCCGCCGTCGACCGGGGCGTTCGGGTCCGGGTGCTGCTCGACGGCGGCCCGATCGGCGGGATGACGACGCGGCAGCGCGAGCAGCTCGACCGGCTCGCGGCGGGCGGCGTCGACGTCCGCCTGCTCGACGGCCCCCACGCCCGCTTTTCGTACCACCACCCGAAGTACGCGGTCGCCGACGGCGAGGCCCTGGTCCTGACCGAGAACTGGAAGCCCGCGGGCACTGGCGGCCGGAGCAGCCGCGGGTGGGGCGTCCGGATCGACTCCTCGCGGACCGCCGACGCACTCGCATCGGTGTTCGAACACGACGCCGAGGGACCCGACGCGATCCGGTGGCGCGACCGGCGGCAGAACGCGACGTTCGTCGAGGCCGACCCCGCCTCGGGGTCGTACGACGCCGCGTTCGAGCCGTCGTCCGTCGACGTCGAGCGGGTCCGGGTGTTGACTGCTCCCGGCAATGCCGGCGGCGGGATGCGGCGGGCGATCGCGGCCGCAAACGACAGCGTCGACGTGATCTCGCCCCGACTCGACCCCTCGGGACCGTACTTCGAGTCGCTCGTGGCCGCCGCCGAACGTGGCGTCGAGGTTCGGATCCTCCTCTCGAATGCGTGGTACGACAGGGAATCGAACCGCGCGCTGGTCGACCGCGTCGAACAGCTCCGCGACCGCGGCCTCCCGATCGAAGCCCGGATCGCCCGACCCTCGGGACGCTTCGAGAAGGTCCACGCGAAGGGCGCCGTGATCGACGGGCGGACCGTGCTTCTGGGGAGCCTCAACTGGAACCGCCACTCGGCAAGGGAGAACCGGGAGGTCGTCGTCGCGCTCTACGGCGACGAGCCGGCGTCGTACTACGGCCGGACCTTCGAGGCCGACTGGGCGGCCGCAGCCGGCGGCGGGGCCGGCGCCGTCGCCGACTGGCGGGTCCACGCGACCCTCGCTGCGGGCGGGCTCGCGGCGGTCGTGCTGGCGGGGTTCGTGCTCCGGCAGACGGTCGAGTTCGACATCGGGCTCGAAACCGAGTAGCGGGCCGCTACAGCTCGGTATCGACGGCCGCCTGCGAGGTGAGTTCCGCGTCGAGCTCGGCGTCGGCCATCTTCTCGATCAGGCTGTCGATCACGTCCTCGCGCATCCCCTTCACGAACTTGATCGACCCGACCACGAGGTGGCCGCCGCCGGAGACGCCGCCGCCGACGATCTCCTCGTTGAGTTCCGAGACCATCCGTGGGATGTCGAGCCGGACGCCGTCGGAGCGAAGTACCGCGAAGTCGGGGCCGTAGCCGATGGTAATCACGGGCTCGCCGTGCTCTTTGACCTGCCGGTCGTGGAGCTTTCCGGTGGTCTTCCCCGGCGCGGGGTAGGTGAAGCGGTGGGCCCACTCGTCGAGGTCGACGGTGTAGAGGTGCGCCCCGGAATCGAGCCGTTCGTGGTCGAGATGCGACGCCGCGGCGTCCATCTGTCGCTCCACGTCGCGCTCGGCGCGGGTGGCGAGGAAGTCCACGAGTTCGTGGTGGCGGTCCTCGTCGTCGCAGCCGACGTTCAGCACGTCGTTGACCAGCGACTGGCCGTCATTGTAACGGAGCCAGTGGGCGGCGTAGTCCAAGGCCTCGCCGACGTCGAGGAGGCGGGCGCGGTCGTACCCCTCGGATTCGGCAAGCGCGATGAACTCCTCCATCACCTCGGCCTTCGAGCGGTCCGCGAGCCCGGCGACCGCGGGCACGTGCCGGAGGTCGTCGGTCACGCCGGGGTCGATCATCCGCGCGAGTTCGACGCACATCATCCCGGTGGTGATCCGGTAGTCCTCGTCGTAGAGGTAGGGGTTGACGTGGGCCGCAAGCAGGTCCTCGACCGCTTCCGGGTCGGGGTGGTGGTGGTCGACGACCGCGATCGGCATATCGTAATAGGTGAGGTTCTCGTAGGCGGGGACGTCCTCCTCGGTCGACCCGTTGTCGAGCATCAGGAGGAAGGGGAGCCGCTGGCCGTGTCGCGCCTGCCCCTCGAGGGCGAAGTTCAGATCGCGGGTGACGTCCTCCATCTCGTAGTACGGCGCCTTCGAGGGGAGCCGCTTGATAAGGTGGCGGGAGGCCTCGTCGTCGTCGTGGACCGACTCGATGAAGTTCGAGAGCGCCAGCTGGACCGGCACCGACGCGCACATCCCGTCGCCGTCGGCGTGATGACGAACGCGGATCGGGCGCCCCTCGAGGACGGTCCGCCGGAGCAGTCGGGCGAGGTCCCGGAGGTCCTCGCGGAGCTTCTCGAACGCCGGCCACTCGACCAGCGGCTCGACCGCCGCGGGCTCGGCCCGCTCTCCTATGGCGGCGTCCAGCCGCTGGCGGGTCTCAGCGGCGTCGTCGCCGTCGAGGCGGGCCATCGAGTCGACCTCGATCTGGAGTGTGCCCTCGTGGGACTCGACGCTGCCGCCGATCCGGACGACGTCGTCGAGTTCGATCGCGGGAAACGCGCGGACGCCGGCCTCGCGGAACGCCGTCGCGGAGACGATCCCGGTCTCGTCGGCGACGCGGAAGACCGTCGGCCCGCCGGTCTGTTTGATCTGGGCGACCTGCCCTTCGACGTGGACCTCGTCGCCGACGTCCAGGTCCTCGATCGGCGTGAGCTCGGGTTCGTGATCGACCACGACGGTCCGGTAGGTCGACGCGCTGAACACGTCGAACGCGAGGTCGCCGTTCTCCCTGATCTCCGTCAGGGTGACCGTTAGCCGGTCGTCGACCTCGTAGGACCGATCGAGGTTCGACTCGTGGACGAGCCCCGAGACCTCGTCGGAGATGTCGACGAAGATCCCGTACTCGACGACGCCGTTGACCACGGCGTGGTAGTTGGCGCCGACGTCGACGTCTTCGACGGTACAGTCCGGTGCCAGATCGTAGACGACAGGTCGCGAGTCCGACTCCGAACCCGGAGCCGCCTCGCCGCCGGAATCCCCGGCGGTATCGGGTGTCATACCCGTAAACTGTGGAGCGCCGGGGTTAAGACTTTACAATCGGGGCCGGGCGGCGGACCCCCCCAGGTCGACGTTCGTCACCGGTTCCGGAGTCGCCGGTCACGCTCCTTGTACCACTCGGTGAACAGGGAGAGCCGGCTACGCTTGATAATCCGGTCGATCTCGTCGCGCTTCTCGACGATCTCGTTGGCGACCGCTCGCACGTCCTCCCCACCGACCTCGTCGCCGCTCCGTCCGTCGAGCTTCCGCCGGAGCACGCGGGTCAGCTCGTAGAACTCGTAGATCCGCCGCACCTCCGGCGACGTGAGCTTGTTGACCTGTCGGAGGTCGTCATCGAGAGTATCGGGCGAGAGCGTGACCACGATCCGGTCGACCTCGGGTTCGAGCACCGCACCGGATTCGAGATCGATCAGCTCCGCGACGTTGTCGGCGATGTGGTTGACCTCGTGTACCACGGCGCGTCTCGTCCGATCCCGGTCGACCCGCCGCTGGTTCCAGTGCAGTCCGGCCCACGCCACCAGCGTGCTCGCGATGGTGATCAGAGCGCCCAAGAGGACGTTGAACAGCCCCGCCGGGAGACCGAGTGCCATGCTACGCTCCCTCAGTCGACGCCGCCCCCGTCGCCCGGTTGCACGAGCGGGAGGAGCTCCCTCGCTCGCCTGACGCCCACTGCCGCCCGCTGGTCGATCCCCCGGTAGTGCCGGACGGCGACGGCCGGGTTCAGACAGGAGAACTCCTCGTGGGCGTAGACGTCCACGCCACGCCGGCCGTCCGACCGCCGGAAGAGCATCACATGTAACTGCCGCCTCGCTCGCGAGTCCGCGCGGCGGACCCACGAGCCGATCTCGGGCGTTCCCTTCCGCGTTTTCACCGCGGCGACGGGGTTCCGGTGAAACCCCCGTTTCCAGAGAACTCGCTCGACTTCCTCTGGAGGCGCGGGAAACACCCCGGCGAACTCCTCGTCGCGGATCGGCCGGTCGGTGTGTACCGCCCACCCGAGCAGGCGGCTGGTGACCCCGATCGATCGGTACCGGAGGACGTCCCAGTAGTCGGCCTGCGGACCGAGCACACGCCGCGGACAGATCTGATAGAGCAGAACGTGCGACAGGGCCGCTCCGAGCCGGACCATCGCTTCGCCGAGCATTTGTGTGACGTACTGAGGAGGACAGATTATATGTTCCGCATACCGGCCGCCTCGATCCGGCCGACCGGAACGCTTAGAAGGCGACGAACCTGTGAGTCGAATATGCGACTCTTCCGGTCGAGTGAGGTCATCGGCATCGCCGCCGACGCCCTCGACTTCGCGCGGGAGGCCTCCCAGGAGTCACACCCCGACGAGTATATGGGCTTTCTCCGCGGGGAGGCCGCCCGCAACTTCGATCTCGACCGCTCCGGGACCGTGATCACCGAGGTGCTGATCGTCCCCGGCACCCGCTCGAACCCGATGAGCGCCACCGTCGACTCCAATATGGTCCCGAACGACCGCCGGACCGTGGGGTCGATCCACTCACACCCGAACGGCGTCCTCCGCCCCAGCGACGCCGACCTCGACACCTTCGGCAACGGGACGGTCCACATCATCCTGGGGCATCCCTACGGACCGGACGACTGGCGGGCGTTCGACCAGGACGGCGACGTTCGGAGCCTCGACGTCCTCGACGTCGACCTCCCGGACCCCGAGGACTTCTTCGACTTCACCGAGGCCGACCTCGACATCGACTACACGGGCGGCGGCTACGCCGGAGGGTCCGAGCGGTGACCCGCCGGGTGGTCGCCCAGGGCACGTTCGACCTCGTCCATCCGGGCCACGTCCACTACCTCTCCGAGGCCGCGGAACTGGGCGACGAACTCCACGTTATCGTCGCACGTCGGGACAACGTCACCCACAAACAGGGGCCCGTCCTCGACGGACGGCAGCGCCGCGACGTCGTCGACGCCCTCGACGTCGTGACCAAGGCCCACCTCGGCCACCCCGAGGACATCTTCGTGCCGATCGAGCGGATAGACCCCGACGTGATCGTGTTGGGTCACGACCAGCATCACGACGCCGACGCCGTCCGCGGCGCGCTCGACGCCCGGGGAATCGACTGCGAGGTGACCCGGGCGTCGGCGCGGGAGCAGAAGTACGACGACGAACTCCTCTCGACCGGGCGGATCGTCGACCGGATCATCGCGGAGCGGGGGACGGACAGCAGCGCGGCCGCGGACGGAGCAGCCTCCGGGCCGGACTAGCGTCACCGACCGGCGCGTCGGTCAGTACTGTCGACCACAAAAGGTCTACGTCGCGCTACCGAACTCAGAGCGGATGCCCTCCGATACGCCGTTTTTCGATGCCGGGTCCGGAACGCTGGATGTCGCGGAGATCCTCTCGGAGGCGATCCCGCTGGCCAGGCTGATCGGCCTGTTTGTCGGGGTCAGCCTCCTCCCGTTCATCCTCGGGGCCTTCTCGTTCGGCACCGGTTCGCTCGTCGGAGCGGCGTTCGTCCTCCTCGGGCAGTTCGTCCTCGCCGTCGGCGCGGGGATCGTCCTGCTGTACGTCGTCGTCCGGGCCCGTCAGCTTTCGAACGCCTGAGGGATCCGAGGAGAAAGAGTACCCGCGCCGCTACTGGCTACTGTTCTGCTGTTCGTCGAGCCAGTCTTGGTACTCCTCCTGGGAGACGACCTCGATGGAGAAGTACATCTGGGAGTGTGAGACCCCGCAGTACTCAGAGCAGTAGCCCTGGTAGGTGCCCTCCTCGTAGGGGACCGTCCGGATACTGTTCACCTGATGGGGGAACGCGTCCTGTTTGAGCCCCAACTGTGGCGCGTGGAACCCGTGTAGCACGTCACGGGAGGTGACCCGTATCACCACCGGCCGGTCCTTGGGGACGACGATCTCGGTGCCGGTGGAGAAGTTGCCCGCCTCGGGGTACGACATCTCCCAGCCCCACTGGTAGGCCTCCGCGCGGACGACCACCGGGTCGCCGGAAGCGTCTTCGGCCTGCGGCTGGTAGGTGACGTTCTGGTCGGCGAGCACGCCGTAGGAGGCGACGCCGACGAAGAGCAGGATGAGCGCGGTCGCGATCGTCCAGGTGATCTCCAGCCGCCGGTTCTCCTGGGTCGGCGACGCCTCGTCGTTGTTCCGGAACTTCACCACGGTGTAGATCAGAACCCCCTCGACCAGCAGCGTGATCGGGACCGCGATCCACATCAGCTTGTCGTTCAGGTCGTTGATGAGCTCCGCGCTGGCGGACGGCTGCGCGGCGACCGGGTCCGCAAAGAGGCCCACCACCACCGCGGCGAGCAATGAAACGAGTGCCAAGCGCGTTTTTCGCATCAATCCGGGCTTGGAAGGAGCCACCTAAATATTTGCCGTCTTCGCTCACCTCGGCCGATCGGTCGGCTCGGCCGCGTCAGCGCGCGGAAGCGGCGGGCCTAAATACGGCGATTCCAAAACGCCAGTAGGTGACTCTCGTGGCGTCGACTCCCTCCCGCGACCGGTTCCACGGCCTGCTCGCGGCGGCGGCCATCGGCGTCTATCTGCTACTGCTGGTCGGGGCGACGACCGCCCTGACCGACGCCGCCGCGTCGTGTGCGGCGTGGCCCGTCTGCGGCGACGGGTGGACCACCCCCGCAGCGGCCGCCGGGTGGCTCGCGGTCGGCCACCGGATCGCGGCGGTCCTCGTCGGCCTGCTCGGCCTCGTTGCGATCGGTACCGGCATCCGTGCCGGCGTCGACCGCCGGGTGCTGGCCGCGATGGCGGTCGCAGGCGTGCTTTACCCCGTCCAGGCGGGGTTGGGCGCGTTCGTCGCCCTCGGCGGCGCCACGCCGGCCCTGTCTGCGGTCCATCTGACTGTCGGGCTGGCGATCTTCGTCGCCTTGGTGGCGGCGCTGGCGTGGGCGCTCGAACGGGCGACGGGCGACCCCGACGACCGCCCGAGTGAGGACGTCGATCCCGACCCGCCGGCGCCGACCGCCGCGGCCGACGGTCCGACCTCGGGTGCGACGCGTGGCGACCCCACACACGGCTCCGTCGGGGCCGTCGAGACCGCAAAGGCGTACCTCCGCCTCACGAAGCCGCGGCTGATGTGGCTGCTGTGTCTGGTCGCGGCCGCGGGGATGGCGCTTGCGGCGACGACGACCGGCGGGCTGACCGTCGGCGTCGTCCTCGCGACGCTCGGCGGCGGCGTGCTCTCGATCGGCGCCTCCGGGACGTTCAACCACGTCTTCGAGCGCGACATCGATCGGAGAATGCAGCGGACGAACGATCGGCCGCTCGCAACCGACGTCGTGTCCGTCCGGAACGCGCTCGTCTTCGGCGTCGTGCTCGCGGCCGGGTCGCTTGCGCTGTTCGCGTGGGTCAACGCGCTCGCGGCCGTGCTCGGCCTCGCCGCGATCGCGTTCTACAGCGTCGTGTACACCCTGTTGCTCAAGCCCAACACGGTGCAGAACACCGTGATCGGCGGCGCCGCGGGCGCGCTCCCGGCGCTGATCGGGTGGGTCGCGGTCGCGGGCGAGGTCGGCCTCGCGGGGTTGGGGCTCGCGGCGATCATCTTCCTGTGGACGCCCGCGCACTTCTACAACCTCGCGCTGGCGTACAAGGAGGACTACGAGCGCGGCGGGTTCCCGATGATGCCGGTGGTCCGCGGCGAGACCGAAACGCGGAAACACATCCTGTGGTATCTGGCGGCGACGCTCGTGGCGGCCGGCGCCCTGGCGTCGATGGAGGCGCTGGGGCTGCTGTACGCCCTGACGAGCGTTGCGTTCGGCGCCGCGTTCCTCTACTTCGCGGTCCGGCTCCACTACGAACAGACCGAGAAGGCGGCGTTCCGATCGTTCCACGCGTCGAACGCCTACCTCGGCGCGCTGCTGCTTTCGGTCGTCCTCGACACCTTGGTGGTGTGAGATGGCGACCGCATCGGTTCGAGAACGGGTCGACGTCCGAACGCTGCTGTACGGCGCGATCGTCGCGAACACCCTGGTGTTGCTCGCGGTCGCGTATCTGCTGGTTTCGGGGATCACCGCCTTCGAGCCCCGATACGTCGTCTACGGGCTCCTGTGGCTGTTCGTCGGGATCGTCGTCCTCTGGAAGGCCGACCCCGCGCCGACCGACTGGCGGACCCGACGGCGGGCCGCCGCGGTGGCGGTCGGCTACTTCGCCGCGCTCGCGGTCGCCGGCGGTCTGTTGACCCTGCCGGAAGCGGGCACCGGCTGGGGCGTCCGCGTCGTCCCGCTGCCGCCGGGGTGGGGTCCCGCGCCGGTGCTTTCGACGCCGTACGTCGTGATCGGGCTCGTTCCCGCCCGTGCCGTCGGCTACCTGGCGCTGTCGTACCTCGTCTACGCCACCGTGATCGACGCGGTCGGGTCGGCGGTGTCGGGACTGCTCGGGTTGCTGTCGTGTGTCTCGTGTACGTGGCCGGTGATCGCGTCGGTCGCGACGGGCGTCGTCGGCGGGGGATCCGCGGTCGCGACCGTCGCCCTGGGCCTGTCGTACGACCTCTCGACGGCGGTGTTTCTCGTCACAGTCGCGCTGCTGTACTGGCGGCCGACGGTCGACGACAGCTGAGGGGTGAAAGCCGCGTAGGGACGGGGGTTACCGGCGAATCGAGGGATCAATCCCGGTGGCCGAACCGCTGTCCCGCCTCGTCGTAGCGGGCCTCGAAGATCCGGTCCCACTGGTCGCGTGAGAGCGACACGTCGGCGGCGCCGAGGTTCTCCTCGAGTTGGTCGACCGTCCGCGCGCCGATGATGGGGACGACCGTCGCGTCGGGGTACGCCATCAGCCACCGGAGCGCGACCTGTGCGGGGGTGGCGCCTTCCTCGTCGGCGACCCCCCGGATCGCGTCGAGGACGTGCCACCCGCGCGCGGAGAGATAGTAATCGCTGAACTGGTCGTCGATCGACCCGCGGGAGCCGTCGGGCGCGACGACCCGCTCGGGGTCGTCGGGGTCGGCGCGCTCGTACTTCCCGGTGAGGAACCCGCCCGCGAGCGGCGAGTACGGACAGACCGCCAGTTCCTGATCGCCGCAGACGTCGAGGTACTCCTTCACGTCATCGTAGTACCCGGCGTGGAACAGCGGCTGGGTGACCTCGAAGCGCTCCCAGTCGTGGACGTCGGATTTCCACAGCGCCTTCGTGAGCTTCCAGGCCGCCATCGTCGACGCGCCGAGGTAATTTACCTTCCCCTCCTCGACCAGCCGGTTCAGGGTCCGGAGCGTCTCCTCGATCGGGGTTTCGTCGTCCCACCGGTGGATGTAGTAGAGGTCCAGGTAGTCGGTACCGAGCCGATCCAAGGTCCCCTCGATCTGGTTCCGGACGTGCGTCCGCGACAGCCCCGAGCCGTTGGGGTTGTCGGGGTCGAACCCGAAGTACACCTTCGAGGCGAGGACGTACTGCGAGCGGTCGCGGTCGGCGAGCCAGTCGCCGATCCACGACTCGCTGCGGCCGCTGGGGTCGCCGTAGACGTTGGCGGTGTCGATGAAGTTCCCGCCCGCGTCGGCGAAGGCGTCAAGCAGGCGGTGGGCGTCCTTCCTCGTGGTTTCGACCGTGCCGTCGGTCTCCCGGCCGAACCGCCAGGTGCCGAAGCAGAGCTCCGAGACCCTCGTCCCCGTGGATCCGAGCCGTCGGTAGTCGACGCTCATATCCGGGTGAACTCGCGGGGGCGACAAAAGCGTGCGCGTCGCGGCGGGAGTCGGCCCGATCGGTTCCGTGCGGCGGGCCGCCGGCTACTCGACCGGTTCGAACCGGAAGCCGTCCCACGCCTGGCTCTCGGGCTCCCTGATCCCCGCCCCGGGCTCGCGGAGTTCCGCACAGTAGACCGGGCGGACCGTGTCCCCGGTCTCGACCTCGTCGGTCGTGACCTGCCCGATCGCCCGCACCGGCTCGCCGTCGACGTCGAACTCGACGATCGCGAGGGTGTTCGGCTCCCGGACGCCCGGCGGCGTCGCGGTCGAGGTCGTCCACGTGATCACCTCGGCCGTGTACTCGCTGAGATCGACCGTGCCGACCGGCGCCTCCCCGCCTGGGCCGATCGGGTGTGGGGGGTAGGTGAGGCTGCCGTCGGGGTACTTCGCGGCGTCCATCGTCGGTTCCGCGCCGGCGCGCTCGTCCGCCGGACCGTCGTCGTGGTCGCTCATACCCGCCCCTCCAGGATCGTGGTGGTGACGCAGTTGCCGAACCCGCCGACGTTGCACGCCAGGCCGGTCTCGGCGTCGACCTGTCGGGGACCGGCGTCGCAGAGCACCTGCTTGTAGATCTCGTAGACCTGTGCGACGCCGGAGGCGCCGAGCGGGTGACCCTTCGATTTCAGCCCGCCGGAGGTGTTGATCGGGAGGTCGCCGTCGCGGTCGGTGACGCCCTCCTCGACGGCCTTCCAGCCCTCGCCCTTCTCGAAGAAGCCGAGGTCCTCCGACTGGAGGAACTCGAGGATGGTGAACATATCGTGGAGTTCCGCCACGTCGACGTCGTCGGGACCCGCGTCGGCCATCCGGTAGGCCTCCGCCGCGGAGTTGACGACGCCGCCCATCGTGGTCGGGTCCGCGCGTTCGTGGACCACGTGGGTGTCGGTCGCGCCTCCGATCCCCGAGATGACCGCGTACTCGTCGGTGTACTCCCGGGCGACGGACTCCGGACACAGGAGGAGCGCGGCCGACCCGTCGGTGATCGGACAGAAGTCGTAGAGCCGGAGCGGGTCGGCGACGACCGGCGACTCCAGGACGGTGTCGAGGTCGACCTCCTTCCGGAACTGGGCGTGTGGGTTGTCGACGCCGTTTTTGTGATTTTTGACCGCGACCCGGCCCAGCGACTCCCGGGGGGCGTCGTACCGCTGGAGGTAGTGTCGCGCCGTCAGGCCCGCAAAGGAGGGAAGGGTGACGCCGTGTTTGTACTCGACGGGGTGGGTCAGCGAGGCGATGACGTCCGTTGCCTCGGCTGTCGTCCGGTGTGTCATCCGCTCGCCGCCGACGAGGAGAGTCATCTCGGAGGCGCCCGACGCGACCGACTGCCACGCGGCGTAGACGCCCGCCCCGCCCGACGAGGAGGTCTGGTCAATCCGGGCGGTGTACGCCGGCACCGCCGCGAGGTCGTGTGCGAGGGCGTTCGGGATCCCGGTCTGTCCCTCGAACTCCCCGCTTGCCATGTTCGAGACGTAGAGGTGCTCGACCGCGTCGGGGTCGACGCCGGCGTCGTCGAGACACGCCGCCCCGGCCTCCGAGAGCAACTCGCGGATCCAGGCGTCGCGTTGCCCGAACTGCGTCATCGACGCGCCGATGATCGCTACGCGTTCCATACCCCAGAACGGACGACCGGTCGTTTAGCGGTTTCCCTTCCCGGAGGCGGCGCCGCCGACCGGCTCTCGAAGCGCTTACACGGCCCCCGGGCCGACACCCGATATGGACGTCGATCTGGGGTCCCTCGCGCCGCGGCTCGGCGCGGTGACGTGTCTGCTGCTCGGGGGGGTCGTCTTCGGGCCGGCGCTTGTCGTGTCGGCCCCCGGCAACGCGGTCGCGGCGTACTACGCCTCGGGCCCGCTGGGGGTCTCGGTCGTCGGCGTGCTCGCGCTGATCAGCGTCGTGGTGTTTCTCGCCGGCGCACAGGAGCGGTCGGACCCCCGGACGCTCGCAGGGGTCGTGGTCGTCTCGGGCGTCTCGATGGTGCTGTTTTCGGTGTTGTGGGCCGTCTCGATCGATCCGACGGTGCTCTTCAGCTTCCCCGCGGAGCACGCGTGGATCGAGTCCCACCGGTGGGTCGTGGTCGCCGGGGCGGCGCTTGCGACCCTGGCCGCCGGCGGCTACGCGTCGTCGACGCTGGCGTGAGTCGGGACCGCGGCGCCGAGTGCGGGAGCGACCCGGCCGGCGTCCTGCGATCGTGGGGGGTCAAGAAGTCGAAAGCCCCTTATGTTGGTGCGGCGTAATTCGGTGTGGACTAGGTCGGGCAGCTAGGCCCTGCTCGTCACCCGCATCTTTGGCCTTCAGCGGGGACCGAACGCGGGGGCGTCCGGACAGACCGGTGCGGGCCCCGGAAGCCAACGTCGAAACCTCGTCCTTCGGGGACGGCGGTTCACCGACGCCGGCCGCAGGGTCGGTCCGAGGTGATTCGTCGTCGGCATCCCGTCAGGCGCGGAAGCGAGCAGCGGACCGACGAACGTCCGTCGCTCGGAGGATCGCGGGGTGGAGGAGGCGCCCGGGACTCCCCGTGTCGGAACGCCGGGCAATCCCGTCGTCCACCACTCATACTCGGCTTCGAAAACCAGCCAGCGACCGGTCTCCCGACAGCGATTACCCGACCGTCAGCCGCTGCTGGGAGCCGTCCGCCGTCGCGTTTCCGTCCTCGCTGTCGGATTCGCTATCGAGTTCGATTTCCAACTCGGCCTCGGCGCCCTGGAAGGTGACTTTCACGTCGAGTTCCTCGGCGTCGTCGGGCACCTGGATCACATACGCGCCGTCAGCGCCGGTGGTTCCGGCCCGCTCGCCGTCGACGAAGACGGTCGCCCCCTCGACGGGGTCGGCGTCCTGCGTGACGCCCAGCGTCACGTTCTCGCCGGCGGTGACGGTACCGTCGAAACTCGCGTTCAGCGCGTTCTCGCGGCCCTCGGTCCGCTCGTCGTCGTCGTCCTCGCGTTCGTCATCCTCCTCGTCGACGTCGTCGATCTCCACGTCGGTGCCGGATTCGGAGATCACGGGCTTGAGGATGTACTTCCCGCTGTTGCCGGCCTTGATCGCGGTGATGTCGAAGACGAAGTCGACCTCCTCGCCGTCACCGACGGTGAACGCCGAGTTCAACTGGAGCTTCCCGCTGGGGAGCTTCACGCGCTGGTCGCTGCCGTCCTTCAGCGTCCCCTCGACCTCGGAGACGTGGACGAACACCTTCTCGTAGCTCCCGTTCGGCACGTCCAGCGAGGAGAGCTTCGTGGCGTTTTTGCCCTTCAGCTCTGTCAGGTCGACCGTCCGGTTGTCGACCTCGTACTCGATCCACTCGCTTTCGCCCTCGGAGTCGTCCTGGTCAGCGTCGTCGACGTCGTCGTCAGCATCGGAGTCGTCCGCCTCGTCGGCGTCAGGAGTCTCGGTTTCGGTCTCGCCGGACTCGGTCGTGGCCGTCTCCGTGTTGACGTCCTCGGTCTCGGTGTCGTCGGCGTCCTCGTCGTCAGCGTCCTCGCCGTCACTATCGTCCCCCGCGGGCTTCACCCCCACGCGACTGATGGTGACGTTGAGGTGCTCGAAGTCGTCGATGTCGTTCCGCTCGTCGCTGATGTACACGTTCACTGTCCCCGTTTCCCCCTCGATCTCCTCGGCGGTCGTCCCGCCGTCGAGTGCGGATTCACCTGTGGTCCCGTCGGGCGTACCGGTGAGGCCGCCGGAACAGCCAGCGAGCAACACCAGCCCCGCGACCAGGGCCGCAGCGACTGCGTTTCGGTTCATTGCATCCGACAGGATGGCCCCGTTCGGCATATACCGGCGAGTTCGTCGTCCCGAATTAGCCCGGTTTTCGCCGGATTAAGCGTCTTTAACGTCGGTGCGGACGCGCTGCCGGACGTTCGGGGTCACTCCCACGCGCCGAGGCTCGCCTGGAGGTCCCGGCTCGCCGCCCCCGGCGTGACCTCGTGGCCCACGAGGTCCCGGAGGTCGACCGCGTAGGTGGTGCCCGCACGGTCCAGGACCAGCAGTCGGCCCTGGACGCCCCTGACGGTCCCGGCGGCGATCGTCTCCGCGACGGGGCGGTCCCGGAGGTCGAGCCCGTGCTCGAAGGTGAACCGATCCTCGTCGGCGACGTCGTACGAGGAGAGCAGTTCGGCCCACGCGTCGGCGTCGACGTCCCGGTGGAGGCCGGCGCGCTTCGTGGGCACGCGGATCCGGTCCGGAACCGACTCGGCGATCTCGGCCTCCCGCTCGCGGGCGATCCGGCCGTCCGGCACCGTCGTCAGCCGCGCGCCGCGGTCGGCGCCCTGCTCGCGGAGCCGGGTTTCGAGCCGCCACTCCCTGGTGACGCCGACTTTGAACGTGTCGGGCGCGAAGGCGGCGAGGTAGACCACGTGGGGTTCGACGCAGTCCATCTCGTCTTTCAGACAGGTCCCCGTACACTTGGCGCACACCCACGTCGAGCGGTGCTGCGGGCACTGCGGCGCGGCGGACTCCGGACACGGGACGTGCCCCGCCTCGGTGACGGCGCCCGCGCAGTGACGCTCCCCGAGGGCATAATCGAGTCCAACGCCCGGTTCCAGGGCGAGGAACTCGACCTCCGCCGGGGAGGCAGCGTCGCTGTCGGCTTCGCCGGCGGCGCGGCTCACGAGCAGCCCCGGATCCGACGTGTCGTAGCCGACGATCTGCACAGGTGTCTATGACGGCCCGGGAGGCAAAGCCGTACCGCTCCGCGGCGGCGTGACGGAGGGGAGTCTACGCCCCGTCGCCGCGTTCGGCCCGCAGTTCCGCGTGGAGTTCCTCGGCGGCCCGGCGGACCGCGTCGTCGCTGGACTCCGACGCCTCCCAGCCCAGCCCCGAGAGCTTCTCGACCGACAGCCGCATCCGGGGGACGTCGCCCGCCCACCCGCGGTCGCCGCCGGTGTACTCGTAGGTCGGATCGAGGTCCATCACGTCGGCGACGATGTCGGCGATCCGGGTGACGGAGGTGGTGGTCCGCGTGCCGAGGTTGTAGACGTTCATCGCGTCGTCGGCGTGTTCGACGACGTGGCAGATGGCGTCGACGCACTCGGAGACGTGGAGGTAGGACTTCTCCTGGCGGCCGTCGCCGAGGATGGTGAGCGTCTCGGGATCGGCGAGCAGTTTCTCGATGAAATCAGGGATCACGTTCCCGCGCTGGTGGGGGCCGACGATGTTGGCGAACCGGAAGTTCCACACGGTGAACTCCTCGGTGTGTGCGTACGTCGAGAGCAGCCCCTCGTCGGCGAGTTTCGCCGCGCCGTAGACGCTGATTGGCTCCAGCGGCGCGAAATCCTCGGGTGTCGGCCGCGGGGCCTCGCCGTACACCGTCGACGACGAGGTGAAGGCGACGTCGGAGACCCCGACCTCGGCCATCCGTTCGAGGACGTTGTACGTCATCTCGGTGTTCTCCTCGAACAGCCGCCTGGGCTCCGCGAAGTTGGTGTCGGTGTACGCCGCGAGGTGGAAAACGACATCGACCTCGGCGGTGATCGCCGCGGCGACGTCGCCGGCGTCGGTCAGGTCCGCCCGCACGAACTCGACGCCGTCGGGGACGCGGTCGCGGCCGCCCTTCGAGAGGTCGTCGGCGACGACGACGTCGTTGTCCTCGCGGAGCCGCCCCGCGAGGTGGGAGCCGACAAGCCCCGCACCCCCGGTGACGACGATCCGCTTCCCGGTCAGGTCCATACCTCCGATGCTCCCGGTGTCGGTAAATG
Organism: Halobellus ruber; assembly: GCF_014212355.1. NCBI lineage: Archaea > Methanobacteriati > Methanobacteriota > Halobacteria > Halobacteriales > Haloferacaceae > Halobellus > Halobellus ruber. The sequence goes on along the minus strand of NZ_JACKXD010000006.1, from coordinate 221,797 downwards.
CGTTCTCCTTTCGGCGCCGCGTTCCGAAGCCCATTACCGCCCGCGAGGTCTGCGTGGACGTATGCACGAGGACCCAGAGGTGGCCGTCCTCCGGTACGGCCACCGGCCCGGCCGGGACGACCGGATGACGACCCACGTCGGACTCACCGCCCGGGCGCTCGGCGCCGACCGCGTGATCCTCCCGGACAACGCCACCCAGGCGAGGGAGACCGTCGCCGACATCACCGACCGGTTCGGCGGCCCCTTCACCGTCGAACAGACCGATGAACTCGACGCCACCGTCGACCGGTGGGCCGGAGCCGTCGTCCACCTCACGATGTACGGCGAGCGGATCCAGGACGTCGAGAGCGAGGTCCGGGAGCGCCACCGCTCCGACCCGCTCTTGGTGGTGGTCGGCGGGGAGAAGGTCCCCTTCGAGGTGTACGAGGCAGCCGACTGGAACGTCGCGGTCACGAACCAGCCCCACTCGGAGGTCGCGGGGCTTTCGGTCTTCCTCGATCGGCTGTTCGAGGGGCGGGAGCTGGCACAGGAGTGGCCCGACGCGGAACGCCGGGTGCTCCCGCAGGCGAACGGCAAACGGGTCGTCGACGGCGACGAGGCGACCGACGGGTCGTGAGGCTGTCGACGAGGATCGTACGACGGACGGTGGGCCCTTTTAGAGCCACGGAAGCTCGGGTGGTGACAGCCGGCGGTGGGGGAGCCGTGGGGCTGGTCGTCGCGTCCGTGGCCGGCGCCGTCGTACCCGCCATCTTGTCTACATTTAATAGCCTCTGTCACCACAGTACCACCGTACGGGTGCCCCGCGTGATCGAGGCGGTTCGCGAAGTGGTCGAGCGGCTCCTCGCTCGAGTTCGACCGACCCGTATCACCCTCGTCCACCCACCGGTAACGTTCGTTGACGACGCCGAACGGGAGATCACTGTTCGACCGTACGAACCAGACGATTTCGAGGGGCTCGTCCGTATGTACGAGACGTTCGATCCCACACAGCGGGCGCAGGGGACCCCGCCGCTCGACGCCGAGGCGATCCGGGGGTGGCTCACCGGTCTCCTCGACGGCGTGAACGCTGTCGCGGTCCACGAAGGTCGACCGGTCGGACACATCAGCTTCGTCCCCGACGGCACCGGCCGCCACGAACTCGCGATCTTCGTGCACCAGGAGTTCCAGCACGCCGGGATCGGGACCACCCTGATGGCCGCCGGGCTGGGCCACGCGAGCCGGACGGAGGTGACCTACGTGTGGCTCTCGGTGGAGTCCTGGAAGCGCGACATCCAGCGGTTCTACGCTCGGGCCGGCTTCTCCGTGGTGAACCCGATGGGCGCAGCACACCGGATGTCCAGGACGCTCTGAGCGGGGGCCGCAGCAGTCCGTCGGTTCCGGACCGGTCCACCCCGACGGCGTGCACAGCCGTCGGGCGCCCCGCCTTCCGCAACTTTAAAACGACTGAACGGCGCACGAATAGGTAATGGCTTTTGAGGAGCTGCTGAACGACCCTGTCATCCAGAAATACCTCCACGAACTTGTCGGACCGACGGGGATGCCGGTCGCGGCGGCCCCACCGGACGGCGAGGTCACCGACGAGGAGCTCGCCGAGGAGTTGGGGCTGGAACTCAACGACGTTCGGCGCGCGCTCTTCATCCTCTACGAGAACGACCTCGCGGAGTACCGCCGGGTCCGCGACGAGGACTCGGGGTGGCTGACCTACCTGTGGACGTTCCACTACGAGAACATCCCGGAGAACCTCCGCGAGGAGATGGAGCGGCTGCTGGAAGCGCTCGAAGAGCGGCTGGAGTACGAACAGACCCACGAGTTCTACCTCTCGGAGCCCGCGGGGATCCGCTTCGAGTTCTCCGAGGCGATGGAACAGGGGTTCCAGTGTCCCGAGACGGGGGCGCCGCTGGAGCCGATGGAGAACGACGAGATGGTCGACGCGATGGAGCGCCGGATCGGGGAGCTCCGCGACGAGCTCAACGCCGACGTGGGTCGTGGAGACTGATGGTCGTCCTCGCAACCAAATGTTACGTCGGCGGCGACGCCCGCGGCCGTGCGATCCAGGGGCTCGGCTCGCTGATCGACAACGAGATCGGCGACCTCGCCGTCGAGTGGGAGATCGACGTCCGCGACGACGAGTTCGTCGCGGTCGACCTCGCCGGCGAGGACGCGACCGTCGCCGGCAACGCCCTCGCCGACTCGTGGGGCGCGATCGACACCGAGTTCGAGGCCGGCGGGACCTACGTCGGGACCCTCGACGAGTGGGACGACGAGGGGTGGCTGCTGGACGTCGGCAACGGCACCAGGATCCGGATCCCCGCCGCGGAACTCGGGCTCGGACCCGGCTCGCCGGAGCAGATCCGCGACCGGTTCGGGGTCGTCCAGCACACCCCGCTGCGGTTCGTCTACGGGGAGCCCTCGCGGCTGGCCGACGCGACCCGCGACCGGCTCTACGAGTGGACCCGCGAGGCGGGCAGCGGCCGCGTCAACGTCAACAGCGCGACCCGCGGCAACGTCCGGGCGACGGTCAACCGCGCGGGCCACGCCGACGACATCGTGACCGTCGAGCGCTTGGGACTCTTAGAACAGAGCATCGTCTGTCCCGAAGCGACCGACCCGCCGGGGCTGCTCGCCAGCATCGGCCCGCACCTCCGGTCGGAACTGAAATGTGTCCTGACGTGACCGCGGCCACGAACCATATGAGTCCGTACCCCTACCGTCCCGTATGAACCGGCGACTCCTCCTCGCGGCGGGTTGTCTGGCGCTGCTCGGGCTCACGAGCGGCTGTCTCGGGTTCGGAACCGGCCCGGTTGGCGAGGAGCGGCTCGACGGCGATCCCGCCGAGCCGTACGCGTGGGAGACCGACCGGACGGTCCACGTCACGGTCCAGGAGAACACGCAGTTCCGGGCCGTGATGGAGGTCGACCGGTCGACGATCGACCTGTTCCGCCGGGACGGCTTCGGCGGATCGAACCCGCTGTCGATCCAGGCGGTCAGGTACCGCTACCCCAACGGGACGATCATCACCGGGAGCGAACTCCGGGAACGCGGCGGTGAGGTGCGCGAGACCAGAGACGAGACCGTCGTCGAACTCCCGCCTGACGCCGCCGAAAGCGGCGGGAGGCTCGCGTTCACAAGCAGCGGGACGCCGAAGCGGTTCACCCTCCCCGTCTACGTCGAGGGCTCCTACGAGGTCGTACTCCCGGAAGATCGGGAGATCGACTTCCCCGTCTTCGGCCAGGTGTCGCCCGGGGACTACGACACGTTCCGCGACGACCGCGGCCGGGTGCGGATCGTGTGGGCGGAGCCGGTGACCGCAGAGACGGTCTCGGTACAGTACTACCTCCAGCGGGACCTCTACATCTTCGCCGGCATCCTCGGCGTCATCCTCGTCGTCGGCGCCGGCGGGCTGCTCTACCGGCGCCGGCAGATAGAGCGGCTCCAGAAACAGCGGATGGAGATGGGACTGGACGTCGAGGTCGACGACGACGACGACCCGCCCGGGCTCGGGTGAGCCGCCTCCCGGGTGAGCGGCGACGAGCGTTATCCGTTCTGATAACAGCGGGGATACGCTTATCAGGCGACGCGGTGAAGCCAGTATCAGCAATCCGTCCGGCGTCCGCTCGCCGCGGAACGGAAACCCGCTATGACCATCGACCCCGACGACTACGACCTCCGAGAGCTCAGACGTATCGCCGACGAGCGACGCGAGGCGCGTCGATCCGACGACACGAACGAGGAGCGCCGACACCGGTTCGGCGCACGTCGCGGCCGCCGATCCGACGGGGCCCGGCGGAACGGCGGCGACCGGCGTCGGGACGGGGAGTCCGCGGAGCGGCCAGCCGAGGGGCGTCGGGAGCGGCAGGGGGCCGACGGGCCGGCGGCCGACGAGGTCACGGTCCGACCCCGGGACGGGGCGGAGCCGTCACAGCCCGCTGAGGACCGCGACGAGGTGGTCCGTGCCGACCGGATCGCACGCGATGTCGGGTTCGGGAACGGGGACGACGAGCGTCGTCGGGACGAACGGGCTACCCGTTCGCGGGAGCGGCGGCGCCGGCGCGATGCCGGCGGTCGACCCGACGCGGACGACGACGTCGGCCGCTTCCAGTTCGACACCGAACCGCGGGAGCGCCCGCGGAGCCGGCCGGGTCGGGCGCTGCGCGGGAACCAGCTCGAACAGCTGCTGGTCCACGAGACCGCCGCCTCGGAGGGGGTATCGAAGCCGTATCTCACGAGCCTGCCCGACGCGTACGCCGCCGAGCGCCTGCTCTTCGACTGGTTGGAGTTTCTCGTGCTGAAGGGCGGGTACAAGCGCACGATGGACGCGCTCCGGTACTACCGGGCCGTCGAGTGGCTGACCGCCGAGGTGGAGGCGGAGCTTCGCGACTACCTCGTGGGGTTCTCCGGGGAGGTCTCCGATACCGACGCGTACGACGTCGACGACCACCACCTGAGCCTGGTCTACATCGCGCGGCTGTCGTCGATGACGTGACCCCCAAGGATTTTTCAACCGGTTCCTGTTCCTGCAGAGTATGGCGAACGACGAAGCTGCCGCCGACGCGGACGGGGCCGAGACGGACACGGGAGACGACGGTAACGGGGGGGCCTCGACCCACGCCCCGACCCCGGTCGGCGTCAAACTCGGGAGTACGCGGACGGTGCTTCAGTACGTCCGGGACGGCTCCGTCGAAACCGTCCGGACGCTGACGTGTCTGGCCACCTACGAGGACGCCCTGACCGGCGAGGAGCGGGTGATGTTCGGCGAACAGGCCGCCCGGGAGTACCCCGACCGGGTCGAGTATATGCTTCGCTCGGGCCTCCCGGAGGACGACGAGAGCGTCGACCTCGCGGCGACGTTCTTCGAGGAGGTCGTCGCCGCCGAGGGCTTAGACGAGAACAGCGCCGTGGTCTATGCGATCCCCACCATCGACAACGAGCCGGGGCTCCGCAACCTCGAACGCGTGATCGAGGGCAGCCCCGTCGGCGACGCCTTGGTCCGGAGCTTCCCGGAGTCGCTCTGTGGGTCGATCCCGGCGTTCGGCGACGACCTCGGGGCCATCGAGGAGGTGTTCGCGGCGGTGAATATGGGATCCACGAACCTGGAGGCCTCCGCGTACCGCCACGGCGAGCAGCTCTCGCCGTTCGTGTCGGGTGCGGTCACCGGCAACGAGGTCGACCGACACATCGCAAACGCCGTCGAGGAGGAAACCCAGGGGCGGGTCAACATCGACCTCACCACCGCCAGGGAGTACAAGGAGGAACACGCCGACTTCGGCGGGTTCGAACCGTTCACCGACGTGATCCAACAGCCCGGCGGCGGCTCCCACGAGTTCACCATCGAACGGTCGGTGATGGAGCCGCTGCACGACTACGTCGACGACGCGATCGACGAGGTCGCCAACAACTTCCTCGCACAGCTGGCCAACGACCACATGAAACCCTACCAGCTCGCGCTCTCGAAGCCGATCGTCCTCACGGGCGGGATGGCCTGCATCCCGGGGATCGTGGACGTCTTCGAGGAGCGGCTCTCGGCGGAACTCGACCGCGACGTGGAGTGTACCGCTGCCGACCGGCCGGACCTCGCGCCCGCCGAGGGGGCCCGCCGGATCGCCGAGCGGCTGATCGACTGAGCCGCTTCGCGGCGGATTCGGACTGACCGCTCGGTCGCGACGCGTCGGGAGCCTCCGAGGGGTCGGCGGCCGGGGCGACGTATATACGGCCGAAGGACGTTGGATCCGGTATGGCGATCCGCCGTCTCCTGCGCGGGCGCGTCGAGTGGTCGCGCCTGGAGACCGTCGCCCGCGAGATCCGCGAGCGGTACGACCGCGAGGAGGTGTCGGTCCGGTTTCTCGACGCCGACAACTGGCTGTCGACGCCGATGGTGGTTGACGAGCGGTGGTTCGTGAAGGTGATCTCGAAACAGAACTCCATCGTCCACGGGTTGTTCACCACCGGGCGGAACCTCGGGGCCTTCTCCTCGGGAACCGAGGGCTTCTTCCAGCACTTCGAGACGCCAATCGAGATGGCGGAGCACGAACTCGAAGCCACGGAACGGATGCGGGAGATCGGGCTCAACGCTCCCGAACCCGTGGAGGCGTTCGAGATCGACGGACTCGGGGTCGTCGTGTTGGAGTACCTCCCGGAGTTCCGAACCCTGGACGAACTCGACACCGAGTCCGAGGTCGACCTCGCGCCGGCGGTCTTTGCGGCGCTGGGAACGATGCACGAACACGATCTGCTGCACGGCGACCTCCGGGCGGAGAACGTGTTGATCCGCGACGGCGAGATCTACTTCATCGACGCCACGAGCGTGACCGACACCGACGGGGCGGACGCCAAATCCTACGACATCGCGTGTGCCCTCGGCGCCCTGGAGCCGCTGATCGGGGGAAAACGGACGGTCGACGCGGCGCTGACCGCGTTTTCGCCGGAAGAACTCCTCGCGGCCGCCCGGTTTCTCGATTTCGTCAACATCCGGCCCGACCACGACTTCGACGCCGCGGTGCTCCACGGCGAGATCGAGAAGCGGGCCTCGTCGCCGTGATCACGCGGGCGTGGTGGCCGTGTTCGCGCGATCGGTATTACCGTCGGTACGGAAGGGGTGGGAAGGCGGAGGCGGGTGTGGTGCGAACAGTCACTCCCTCTCCGGGATGAGGGAGCGCTGGACGCGGTGGGCCGCAGCGGACCCCGACACTGCGGCGGTGTGCGGCGGGCGTGTTAGGTGCCGACTTCGACGAGAAAAGCGTCGTCCGTCGGCAACCGGACTTTGGAGTACCAGATTCATAAACCCACCGGGACGGGCCGGCGGTCGGGAACTTACGTAGTCGGTTCGATCGCCCGCTGGAGGGCGCGTTCGAGGTTCCCCATCTCGTCGTCGAGGTTCCGTTTGAAGAACCCCTCGACGCCGGGGACCCGGCCGTCGACGACGAACTCGTTTGTGAGGCGGGAGCCCGTCTCCGTCGACTCGATGGTGTGCTCGCCGGTCACCCGGAACGTCGAGGACTTCCCGACGAACTTGACGTGTCGCGGCGGGTCGGTCTCGACGTCCTCGGTTTCGACTGTGACCGTCGAGTTCACCAGGGGGATCGGCAGCCGGACGTGCCAGGTCGCCGACCCGTCGCCGTGGACCTCGTAGCTGTCGACGACGCTGATCGCGTCGGCACGTTGCGATGGATCCGAGATGAACTCCCACACGGCCTCGGGCGGGCCGTCGAACTCGAGGACCCGCCGGACACGTACCGTCATACCTTCACTTGGCAGCGGAGATCAAAAAGGCTCGCGACTCCCGCGGCCCTCCCGAGGACCGGACCTCAGCTCCGCGTGACGCGCCAGGTCGTCGACCGCGCGCGCCCCCACTTCTCGATGTCGACGTCCTCGGACTTCTCCCCGAGCTTCGGGAGGCGGGCTCCGACTTGCTTGGCGGAGAGACCGATGGCGTCGGCGATGTTCTTCGCGCGGAAGTACCGCTCGCCGGCGGAGACGCTCTCACGGAGGTAGCTGACGATCCGCTCGTCCTCCTCGGTGAACTCGCTCATTAATGCATAATACGGACGGTTCGGACTTAAGCTTCTCGTCCGAACTACTCGAAGAGGTGGGTCGCCGAGACGGCGAGCGACCCGGCGATGGTGGCCACCGCGAAGCCGACGGCGGCGACGAGCTGGTCGCCGGTCAGACCCGCGATGAACATCCCGACGACGCCGAGGAGTGCGACGATCGAAAAGAGGACGGTCAGCCCGAACGCCTTGTCGGAGCCGGCGGATGCGGTTTCCATATGTGGGGGTTGGCGGGGCGGGACTTAGTTTATGCGAAGCGTCCGGAACGGCGTTCCGTGTCCCCGGCGGAGGACGATCAGTGCTGATCGTCGCCGGGCAGCGAGGCCTGTGTCCGTTCGCCGCCGTCGACGAACACGGTGCCGTCCCCCGTGACCTCGACGACGTGGTCCCGCGCCTGGAACTGGAGGCGTCACGAATCGCTCTCGTGTGTCGCCAACTCGTGGATGGCATCCGTCGACACGACGCGTTCGAGCGGCTCGTGGAGGTCGTCCGGGTCGGTGCCTTCGGCCTCGGCAAGCACCTGCGTGATCCGGACACCGAGCGGACTCGTGCACTACTCCCGGTGCGGATCGTAGCGGTCTCGACGGTGTCCGCCGAAGGGGGCGATCCGTCCACGGACGAGCCGGTCGGGCGAGTCGCGTCCGCAGTCGGCAGCAGTGCGCGTTCGACGGCGTTAGGAGGGCAGCCTTGTGGGATCATGTGCGGATCCTATGGTATCGTTTGTAACTCTTCGCTCACTCGATCGCACGACGGCGTGCGATCGGATGGGCAACCAGTTGCAAACGCTACTACAGCTCTGCGGCCACAGATACAATCCGGGATGAAACCGGACGAGCGGCGGTTACCGGTAGCGCCCCCCGAAGAGCGTCCGCCCGGCGCCGACTCGCCGGCACGGTCCGGGCCCCGGGTCGGCCGCGCTCCCGCGAGCCCAAGTCCAACGGCAACGCCGCAGACCTACCTGATCTGGACGTGCTCGGACTCCTCGTTGAGCGCGAGGTTCGCGGCGATCTCGGCGTTCCGCATCGCGTACTGGGCGGTCTGTTGGAGGCTGACCAGCACCTCGCGGATCTGCAGCACCTCCTCGTTGGTCATCTCCGGGAGGTCGTCGAGGATCTCCTGTTCGCGGTCGCGGAGCTGGCGGAACAGCGTCCGACACTCCACGGTCTTGTCGTAGTCGCGTTCGACCACCGACTGGACCGCGGTGTGTGTGAGTTCGTCCACCTGGTCGGTGAACTCCCGGATCCGACGCATCGTCTTCGAGTCGACGTCGAGCGTGTGGTCCGTGGCGTCGACGACGATGTTCGCGATGTCCTCGGCGTTGTCCGCGGTCAGTTCGAGGTTCTTCGCCACCGACCGGTAGCCGATGAGCGGGAAGCCGGATTCGAGACCGACCGCACGTGCGAGGTTGGGGTTCTGGTAGGCGGTGAAGATCAAACGGAGCAGGAGCACGAAGATCTTGTTGGCCTGCCGCTCGCGGTTCAACGCGCGCTGGGCGAGGTCGGTGTTGCCGTGGGCTAAGGCCTTGATCGCCTCCCCGCGCATCGTGCTACCGGTGCTCTCCAGCCGCTCTAAGAGGTTATCGAGCGTGAAGTCCTCGGGATCGACCGAACAGCGGATCGCGATCCGGTCGGGCGTCTCCTCGATGACGCCCAGCCCCATCAACTGGGTTTCGGCCTGGTAGACGGCGTTGATGTGTTCGGAGTCGAGCGCGCCGTCGTCCTTCTGGATGTGGATCACCCGCCGTCCCAGCACGTACTGGGCGACGATCGCCCGCTCTAAGGAGTCGGCGTCGAGGTTGTCCGCGCGGATCGTCGCCGAGGAGTCCCCCTGGCTTGCGGACTCCGGAAGCACCGTCAGGGTGCCTTTCCCCCCCATCCGGAGTGAGACCTCGTCGCCCTTGTCGACGTTGTGCTCCTTGGCCCACTCCGCCGGGAGCGTCATCGCCAGCGTCGAGGGGCCCAGCCGCTGTACTTTACGCGTTTCCATATCTCATTATTATCCGCTGGTACCTTAATCCTCACTATATGCCACTTATCGGCCTGGGAGGGGTCAGACGATCTTCAGCATCCGGCGCTCCACCCTGCCGGTCCGGACCTTCGTCCACCCGCGGAGTTCCGCGTCGAGGTCGGGATCGTCGGTGTCGACGCGGAGTTCGCCGATGGTGTCGAGCTTCGAGGGTGAGGCGACGACCTCGACGTCACACCGCCGGATCACCGCCGGCGACAACTGTGGGTTCCCCCGGCCGAACACGAACCCCTGACCGCCGATCGGAGAGACCACGATGACGTTGTCGGCGTCCGGATCCAGAACTTCGAGGAGGTCGGCCTCGGTCGCGTCGAGCACGATGACCTCGCCGTCGCGCCAGACGTCGACGCCGATCGGCGACCCCTCGAACCCCAGTTCCGCCTTGATCGTGCCGACGGTGCTCCCCGGCCCGAGCACCACCGTCTTGCCGCTCGCCCGGATGTCGGCTGCGACCCCCGCGGCCAGCGCCTCGACGTTGCCGCCGCCGAGCTGTTTCGAGGACTGGAGTTCCTCCGCGACGGGAACGTGGGCGACAGCCCGGAGTTCGGGGTTCACCTCACCCTCCCGATACTCGTCCTCGTCGATGTCCATCACTTCGCGGCGTTCGGTCCGCTCGAAGGTCCGGAGGATCACGGCCGCGTCCTCGGGGGAGACTGCGAACACCGAGGAGTACACCTTCACCCCGGCGGGGACGCCCAGGATCGGCGTCCCGGTACCCTCGACTGCGGCCGCGACGTCCCCGGCGGTGCCGTCGCCGCCGACGAACATCACGAGGTCGACGCCGGCGTCGACGAACGCCGCCACGGCGCGCTCGGTGTCCGCGACGCTCGTGTCGTCGCCGTCCGGCGACCCCAGCACCGTCGGCTCGAAGCCGGCCGCGCGGGCGGCGTCGGCACCCATTGCCCCGTCCCAGGTGAGGAGTTCGATGTCGTGCTGTCCCGCCTCATCGCGGCCGGCCACCGCCTCCAGCGCCCGGCGCGCGCGGTCCGGCGCGCGGGGTTCGGCACCCCGGCGTCGCGCCTCCGCGACCTTCCCGTCGGTGCCCTTGAGCCCGACCCGACCGCCCATCCCCGCGATGGGGTTGACGACGAACCCGATCCGCATACCCGGACCGAGCGGAGGTGCGGTGAAAAGCCCGCCGGTCGGAACGACCCATCTGAAGCTTTAATACCGACCTCCCGGTAGGCGCGGGTATGTTCCCACTCGTGTCCGAGGTGTCGCTGCCGATCGCCGAAACCGGCGCGGTCGTGCTCGTCCTGTGTCTCGCGATGACGCTGGCGTGGGTCTACCTGCTCGTCCGGTAGCGCCGGACGGTCCCCGGCAAAAGTCCGCTATCGACTCGCTACGGGCGGCCAACCGACCGAATCCCGACGCCGCTCACTCCGAGGCGTCGTCGACCGTCCCGTCGGACGCCCCCGACGCCTCCTCGACCCGCGCGCCGAGCCACCGGCGCGCGTCCTCGACTGTGTCCCGGTCGGTGCCGCTGAACTTCACCCGGACCGACTCGCCGGGGTAGCTTCCCACGGTGACGTCGAACCGCTCCTGGACGGCCGACAGGCGGTCGATCAGTTCGCTTTCGGGCTCGTCGACGTCGATGGTGGCGGTGTGGGTCTCGGCCCCGGAAAAGTCCGCCTCGACCCGCTCGAACATCGCCTTCATCTCGCCGGGGACCCCCGGCAGCACGTAGATCCCCTCCACGACCGCGCCCGGCGCGACGCCGGCATCGTTCGGGAGCATCCGCGCGCCCGCGGGAAGGTCGGCCGTCCCGTCGGCGAGGTCCTCGGCGGCGTAGCCGCCCTCGCCGGTGAGCCACTCCCGGGCGGCGGGGTGGGGCTCCAGATCGCGGCCGACCGCGGCGGCGACGCCCGCCATCGTCACGTCGTCGTGGGTCGGCCCCACGCCGCCGGTGACGATGACCGCGTCGTACTCCGCGCGGTACTCGTTGACGACGCGGGCGATGTCTCCGATCTCGTCCGGGACGGTGGTGACGCGCCGGACCGAAACACCGCGGTCGGTCAGCCGCTCACAGAGCCACGACGCGTTGGCGTTCACGGTGTCACCCGCGAGGAGTTCGTCCCCGACGGTGACCACTGCAACCTGCATACCCGCGATACGCCCGAGACCGACAAAAGCGACTCGGCGCGTCGTCCCCCGGCGGGTCACTCCGCCCGCTTCAGATCGTCCGCGTGCCGCCGTGGGCCCGCCGGACCGACAGCGACCCCGTCGCCACGTCGAGGGTCAGCGACCGCCCGTGGTCGCCGCCGACGTCGGTGGCGACGACCGGAACGTCCCGCTCCGCGAGCGCGGCCTTCGCGGCGGCGACGTTCCGCTCCCCGACGCCGTCGTCGGCGGTGCTGAAATCGAACATCGCGCTCCCGCCGGCGAGTCGGGCCTCGATCCCGGCGGGGTCGGCGCCGTGTGCCACCATCTCCGAGAGCAGGCCCGGAACGGCGGTGTCGACGTACTTCCCGGCCGGGCGATCCGCACCCCCGTCGGTCGCCGCCGCGGCCGCCCGCTCATTGCCCGACGGGAGCATCGCGTGTGCAAGCCCCGCGACCCCGGCGTCGGGGTCCGCAAGCGCGACGCCGACGCAGGACCCGAGCCCGCTGGTCACGAGGGTCGATTCGCCCTCCGCGACGGCGTACTCCGCGACGCCGACTTTGACCCGTTCCGGCGTCGGCGGATCGGTGTCGTATACTTTCATGGTCCGGTGTCACGGCTGGCGGCGGTCGCCGCCCGCGCTCCGAGGGCCCGCAGTGACCCCGCGCCGCCCCTCGTCGGGACCGTGGGACGGGCCGACATCAGTCCGCCCCGGGCGCGAGTCGCTCGAAGGCGGTCCGGAGCTCCTGTTCGTCGGGCAGTGCGTAGATGTCGCAGGTGAACGTCTCGTCGGGCGTCACGATCGCGGAGTCGATCAGGAACGCGTACTCCTGGGTCTGTGCCAACTCCGTCACCAGCGGGTCTACGATCGCCGAGCCGATGTCGTCGACGTAGGTCGGCGGGGAGATGTCGATGGTCGTCCCCAGGCTGTCGGCCCACCCGTCGAGGAAGCCCGAGGTCACGATGTTGCCGATCTCCTGGATCGCGCTCTGCCGCATCGCGGGGTCGGCGTCCATCCCGGGCATCAACGCCTCGGCGACGCTCTCGGCGGACTCCGGATCGAAGAGGATCGCGATGTACCCCGAGGGCGTCCCGGTGAACTCCAAGACGACCCCTTCCCTGGTCTCGTCGGTCAGCTGCATCGGTACCCCCTCGATCGGGACGAAACTCAGGCGGCTCACGTCGACGTCGGTGTCGATCCCGGTCATCGCAGTCAGATCCGCCGACGCCTGACCGGAGCCCTCCGTGATCATCTGCGAGAACGAGGTGAACGTCTCCGCGGGCAGGGCGTCGTCGGCGTCGCCCGCGGCGTCGACGATCCGATCGATCGAATCCCGGGTCGGAAGCATATAGATGTAGAAGCCGGCCGCCTCGTCGACGGTCTCGAGGTGGTTCTGGAACGCCAGCACGTGACTCGACCCCTCAGCGGTCGCCCCCTCGAGTGCGGTCTCGGACCCGGGTCCGTCGTCCCCGGCCTCGCCGGCGTCGATCACGTCCGCCAGCGACCGGTCGGCGTCCAGTTCGACGTACGTCGGGGTGGTGATGTCGATTGACTCACCCAGGAAGTCCGCCCACCCGTCGATGAACCCGCCGAGCATGATGTTTCCCAGTTCCTTCAACCCGCTCGTCGCCAGGTCGCTGTCGGGGTCGGCGGCGGCACCGGGAACCAGCGCTTCGACCAGCGAGACCGCACGGTCGCGATCGAACGCCAGCACCGTTCGGCCGTCGATCGCCCCCGAAAACCCGATGTGAACCGACACCAGGTCCCGCTCGCGGAACTGCTGTTCGACGTCCGAGCGGGTCGACATCTCGACTTTCGTGACGGCAACGCGCGAGTCGAACCCGGTCATCGTCGCCAGCGAGTCGGCGGCTTCCTCGGCGCCGGACTGCGCGAGGTTGCTGAACGTCCGCAACGACTCGACGTCGAGGTTCATGCTTCGACGCCCACCACGTCGTCGATGGCTTCGAGCACGTTCGGCTTCTGGAAGGGTTTGGTGATGTAGCCGTCCGCACCCGCCTCGACCGCCTCGCGCATCTTCTCCTCCTGTCCGACCGAGGTGCACATAATGACCGAGGCGTTCGGGTCGTCGCTTTTGATCTCGGCCGTCGCCTCGATCCCGTTGCGGATCGGCATCACGACGTCCATCGTGACCACGTCGGGGTCGTGTTCGTGGTACAGTTCGACTGCCTCGACGCCGTTCTCCGCCTCGCCGACGACCTCGTGGTCGTCTTCGAGGAGCTGCTTCAGCAGGTTCCGCATGAACGCCGAATCGTCTACCACCAGTACGGAGCGTGCCATAGATTGGTTTCCGGGAATCGGCGTATAAACACACCGCCCCGGTTATCACGCGTGATACGTCCGGGCGGGGCGACGGGACAGCGGGGTCACTCCTCCGGTGGGATTTGGAGCCCCTCGCCGGCGAGCGCCTCGACGAGATCTTCGATGGGGTCGTCGAGCGTCAGCCCGTGCCGTTTCAGGACCGGCGCCAGCGACTTCGCCGGGAACGACACCGGCGTCTCCGACGCCAAAAGCAGGATGCCGAGCGCCGCCGCCGGGTCGGTGTCGGAGTCGATCTTGGAGGTGTACCACGTCGCGAGCTCGCCGAACGCCTCGGCGACGTCGTCGGAGCCGTGTTCGAGGTGGCCGACCTCGCCGTCGATCGCCGCGGTGAGGACGAACCCGTACTCGGCGTCCCGGTCGGACACGTACCGCGCCATCTGCTGGCGGGCGAGGGCCCCCCGGTCCTCCGAGTCGTCCGCGTCCGCGTCCTCCTCGTCGACCGACGGCGGGCCCTCGTCCGTCGCGACCACGTACCGGTCGTCGGAGAGCTCTGCAACCCGTTCGGAAGCGGTGTAATCGAGATCCTCGGGCCTGACGACGCCCTCCTCTCCGCGCGTCGCCCGGGACGTGTCTTCCGAAGGGTCCGCCGGGGCCATATCCCCTGATGTCTCCGGCGTAATAATAAGCCCATCGGGGTTGCCACTCCCGCCGGCCGACCCTCCCGCCGGCCGAACGCGCTGAACTGACGAACCCGATTGTCGTCGGTCGTCGGCCCCTTCGCCGCGGGTAGGTGCTTCATAACGTGTTCTAACGGCCGGACGGCTACAGCGTATGCGACGATGAAGACGTCCGCCGGGACCGCGGTGTCGCTGCCGACACGGGGGTATCAGGATTAATATCGATCGTATTTCGACCGCCACATTGACGTAAGCCCGGATTGAAGCTGTCTCCATCTATGGAGTCCGATAGGACGATCGAAGCACTCGGGAACGAGTACAATCCCGACATCCTGCGCGCCGCCGACGAGGCGTACTCCGCACAGGAGTTCAGCGATATGCTCGACATCCCGATCGCAACGTGCTACCGCCGGATCGAGGAGCTTACCGAGGCTGGACTGCTCGAACTGCACGATCGCGTCCTCTCGGACGAACACCGCCGAACCAACGTCTACCGCCGGGAGGTAGACGAGGTCGTCATCAGATTCGACGGAAACGAACTCAACGTACAGGTGACGGAACGCCCCGAGGTGAAGAACAAACTCGACGACGTCTGGCGGACGATCTCCAACGAGTAGCCTCCACCTACCGGCCGCGCGAGGGTCGCTGCTCGACCGTCCGACGACCGACTCCACTCGGCCCGCTCTACGCTACGGCCGTCACTCCACCGGATATCGAAGGTAATCTATCGTTCGTGCAAAACGTCCGTTAGCGGCGTCTAAAGCCGGATTTTCGTGGGTCGGTCCGGTATCAACGGTGATATTTGGCCCCCCACTGTTATGTATAGGCTCTTACTACTCCGCAGTGACGCCCCGCGCTGTCGGCACGGCGCCGGGCCAGACTGGAGACAACACGACATATGATCGAAGACACTGACGCCGACCGTGGGCAGGTCGGCATTGGAACGCTCATCGTGTTCATCGCGATGGTGCTCGTGGCCGCGATCGCCGCGGGCGTGCTGGTGAACACGGCCGGGTT
The DNA here is from genome assembly GCF_014212355.1 of Halobellus ruber. Lineage (NCBI taxonomy): Archaea > Methanobacteriati > Methanobacteriota > Halobacteria > Halobacteriales > Haloferacaceae > Halobellus > Halobellus ruber. The sequence continues at coordinate 206,153 of NZ_JACKXD010000006.1, read as the reverse complement.
CCTCCAAGCGACCGCGGAGGACACCGGACAGGAGAGTGTAGAGCAAGTGACGAACAGGGTCGACGTCGTCAGTCAACACGGCGTCGTCAACGATAGCGAAAACATTTCGGGTCACGTCGACCAGCTGTTCTTGGCGGTGAAGCTTTCCGCCGGATCGGGTGAGATCGCCTTACAGAACAGCACGATAAAGTACACGAGCGAATCCACCGCGGAGAACCTCGTGTACGAGAACAGAAGTACGGCAAGCGGGACGGACGTTACCGACCAGAACATCTCGGACCTGACAGCGACGGAGTTCACGGTGGAAGACAAGACCGACAACGGCGAGTCCTACCCCGTGTTGGACGAGGAGAGCGATCGGTTCGAGGTCATAATCAATGCTTCCAACGTCGAGGGGAGCGAGCCGGGACTCGACCCGGGCGAGTCGGTACAGCTGGAGATCACCACGTCCAGCGGCGGGACCACGAACGTGGTGCTGTCGATGCCCGACCAACTCCAGGGCGAGGACGACAACGATCCGGTCCCCCTCTAAGATAGTACAATGATGGAATTCATACAACACGACGACGACTCAGGAACTCGCGCACAGGTCGGGATCGGAACGCTCATCGTGTTCATCGCGATGGTGCTCGTGGCCGCGATCGCCGCGGGCGTGCTGGTGAACACGGCCGGGTTCCTCCAGGCGACCGCGGAGGACACCGGACAGGAGAGCGTCGACCAGGTCACCGAGCGGATAGAGGTCATCAACGAACACGGGACGGTCGGGACGAACACCGAGTACGTTGCGAACCTGACCCTGACGGTCGGGCTCGCGTCGGGGGCGGACGCGACCGATCTGAATTCGACCACGATAAAGTACCTGAGCGAGGACAGCGTCGCAACGCTGAGTAATAATACAAACGCCCTCTCCGGTGACCCGGGCACCGACACCGCGTTCAACGTGACGGCGGTCGAAGGGACCGACACTGACAACTCGTTCGGTGTGCTGAACAGCGAGGAGGACCGCTACGAAGTGGTGATCAACGCCGAGGCTATCGAAAGCGGAAGCGGTGACAGCGGACTCGAACCGGGCGAGACGGTCCGGTTGGAGATCACGACCCAATCCGGCGGGACCACGAGCGTGGTGCTGACGATGCCTAACCAGATCGCCGGGAGCGACCCCGGCGACCCGGTCCCGGTGTAGGGACTTCCCACACCCTGCTGTCCGGTTTCATTCGAGCTTTTTGATCGCTCGGACCGATCGGTCCGGAGTCGTACGGCAATCAGAACGGGCCGCTGGTGGAGGCTCTCCGTCGGGGCCGGATGCTGTTCGACAGTCGACAGGTGCGTGCCGTGGCAGGATACTGTCGGAGGCGGCGTTGTGAGGCCGAGTCCCGCCCGCTACTCCAACCCTGCCCCGGGATCCTCCTCGCCGAACCCCGGCGGGGACTCGCCCATCATCGAGAAGCCGGCGGCTTGCTCGAAGACCTGGATGCCACCCTCCTCGATTTCCAGGGGAAACATCGAGTTCTTGATGGGCTGTTTCCGCATCTTCGCCACCCAGATGTACCGGTTCGACGTCGAGCCGGCGGGCGACTGGATGAGGTAGATGTTGCCGTCGGTCAGGAAGTTCTCCAGTCCGATCTCGGTGTCGGGGAACACCGCAGACTGCTCCATCGTCAGGATGGAGGTGAGACCGCTGTCCTTGAGGATGTCGATGAACTTCAGGAGGTACTGGCGCTGTTCTTTCTCCTCCTCGAAGAAGAGCTGAAACATCGTCAGCGAATCGAGCACGAGCCGATCGTACTTGGTGTCCTGGAGGTCCTCGAGGATCGTGTCGAGCGTGTCGGAGAAGTCGCCGCTGCGGAGCAACGTCCGCTTGTCGTAGATCTTGATCCGCCCCTCGTCGACGAACTCGTCCCAGTCGTCGAACCCGATGGAGTTCGCGGCCTGGCTGATGTCGTCGGCGGTCTCCTCGAACGTCAGGTAGATCCCGCCCTCGTCGAACAGTTCGACCCCGTTATAGAGGAACTGCATCCCGAGGATGCTCTTGCCGGTCCCGGGGTTCCCGCTCACGAGCACCGCCGCGTTTTCCACGATTCCCCCGTTGAGAATCGAATCGAGCCCCTCGACGCCGGTTTTGACGAATTCTGGCATACGTGTGATCACGTCCTTGAAGGTGTCAGTACTCGGTTCTGTTCGCCACGTGAATAATTCTTCGCACCCCGAAGGGCCGTTCGACGACGCGCCTTTTTAAGTTGAGGCGGGGAACCGAGCCGGCGCGGCCGACGGGTCGGTACCGCGGCGTCCCCGAGCCGTCGGGTGATCTATCAGTATCGATAATTTCGGGCGAACCTTCTTGTATCGACGAGCGCATACTCGGATGAATGCAACCTGTGCCACCGAGACCGGGCGGCCGGACCGGTCGGACCACACCAGCGGCGTTTGCGGGGTACAGTGTCCCTCCACGGCGGCCGTGCCGGGCGGCGACCGGGAGTCGGGACAGCGGGGGTGAATGTGCGTAATGGACTGGATCACCGGCAGCGACAGTTCGGAGTCGGACCACGTCGCGACGGACGGCTTGGGGTTCGACGAGGAGATGGATGACTTCGATGATGGGATGGACGATTTCGACGAGGGGTTCGACGACGGCGGGGGCGGTGGAGCGGACGGCTTCGACGACGGCGGGGGCGGTGGAGCGGACGGCTTCGACGACGGTGCGGGCGGTGGTATGGGCGACCTCGACGGCGAGATGGACGGGTTCGACGACGCCGGCGGCGGTTTCGGCGGGGCGGAGGTGGATCCCAACACCATCGCCGAGATGGAAGATCGGATCTCCGAGCTGGAAAACGAGATCAGTTCGACGACCTCGGAGATGAACACCGTCCGGGAGGAGAACAAACAGATCGGCGAGACGGTCGAGGAGCTCGACGACACCGTCCGGAAGCTGCTCGACATCTACGAGATGGTCACCCGCGGGATCAACCCGTTCGTCGACGACGCCCGCGAGATGGGTGGCCTGGAGAACGAGGGCGCGTTCGGCCTCTTCGAGATGGAAGACGAGTCCGAGGACGCCCTCGACCCGGAGGTCGCCGAGGCGGACGCCGAGGCGTTCTTCGACGAGGACTTCGGCGACATCGACGCCGAGGAGGACGAAGCCGAACTCGCCGCGAGCGACGAACTCGCCGACGAAGAGCGGGAGGGCTCCGGCGCGGCGCTCAACGACGACGGGGCGGCCGGCGACGACGGGGCGGACGAGGCCGACGGCGACGCCGGCGGCGGCACCAGCTTCGACGAGCTGAAGTCCGAATACGGAGAGAACGGCGGCTGGGACGACGTCGAGGGCGACGACGAGGCGGAGACCGACGCCGAGGACGAACTGGATGCCGCAGCGGCCGAGGAGCCGTTCGAGGCCGAGGGGATCGACGATCCCGACGCGGGTGACGCGTTCGACACCGACGACGAACCGGAAGTCACCGAAGAATCGGAACCCGGCCCGGAGCCGGAGGCGGACGCGGAATCGGAGGCTGTCGATCCCGAATCCGACGACGCGAGAGAGAACGACGAGTTCGTCCAGCCGGACCCGGTCGAACCCGAGGACGACACCGGGGAGCCGATTCCGGGCGCGGCGGCGAACGGAGCCGCCGACGGACACGGCAGCGACCCGGCGGCGTCGCGGACGGACGCATCACCCGCTGCGGCCGCGGATGCCGGCTCCGACGCGTATCTCGCGCGGATCCCGTCCCGGTACACCGCGGAGTCGGTGGTGCTCGAGTGGACCCAGTTCCTCGTCGAGGTCGGCGGCGTTGTCGGTGCCACCCGCGCGCTGCGTCAGTACCGCGAACAGGGGTGGATCACCCGTCGCGTCGAGCGGACCGTGGGCGAGCACGTCCGCAACGCCGCCGTCGCCGGCGGGACCGAGGGGACGCGGGACCTGCGCGTCCGGGACCACCGGGAGAGCCTCACCTATATCAGCCGGCTGGCCGGCGACGTCGAGGAGGCACGGCTGCTCGAAGAGCTGTCGGCACTCGGGGGGGATGGCCGTGGGATTCGGCGTTAGCGGGTCGACTGCAGTGGTCTTCCTGGGCGTCCTGATCGCGTCGGGGACGCTGTACACCGCCGCGGCCGGTAGCGCAGAGCGGGTCTCGGAGGCCCACGACGCCGAGAGCGAGGAACTGCTGGACCGCCGCAACACCGTGATCGAGGCGGCCGAGGTGGTGTACGACAACAGCAGTGGTACCCTCAACGTCACCGTCACGAACAACGGGACCACCACGCTGTCGGTCGAGGACACGAGCCTGCTCGTGGACAACGAGTACGTGCTCCCGAACGGGACGACGGTCGACGGCGACACCGCAACCGACGTGTGGGCGCCGGATCAACGGCTGGTGTTCACCGTCGACACCGGCACTAAACCCGACCGGGTGAAGGTGGTCGCCGGAAACGGGGTGGCGGCGAGCAACACCACCGTAGCGGAGGTGAACTGAATGGCCGACGTGTCGGTCCCGAGCCTGATCCTGTTCATCGCGAGCATCGTGATCGCCGCGGGCGTGGCGGGCGTCCTGATCGACACCGTCACCGGGATCAGCGGCGCCCTCGACGACCGCGGCGCCGACGTGGCCGAGAACATCAGGACCGACATCGAGGTCATCAGCGACTCCGAGAGTTCCGTTTACGACGCCGGTAGCGACACGCTGACGCTCTACGTCAAGAACACGGGGAGGCGAACGATACCCGCGGTCAACGAGTCGTTCGACGTGATCGTGGACGCACAGTACCGCACGAACGTGTCGGTCACGATCGTCGACGGGAGCGCCGAGTGGACGCCCCACGGCGTCGTCGAGGTTCGGGTCGGCGGGCTGAACCTTGGGGCGGGCGACCACCGGGTCCGGCTGGCGGTCAGCGGCGACGAGGAGACGTTCAGGTTCACCACCGAACAATGAGCACGAACCACTACCCGATCGGACTCGCCGAGCACGATCGTCTGGAGAAGGAGCTCGGCGGCGGCATCCCCAAGGGCTCGATCGTCCTGATCGAGGGCGACTACGGGGCCGGCAAGAGCGTCCTCTCACAGCGGTTCACCTACGGGTTCAACACCGAGGACGTGGTGACGACGCTGGTCTCGACCGAACTCGGCGTGAAGGGCTTTCTGGATCAGATGAACTCGCTGGCCTACGATATGGTCAAACCCCTGATCAACGAGGAAGTCCTCTTCATCCCCGCCGAGATCGACGCCGCGGGGACGTTGGCTGGGGGCGACGGCGACGAACGGAAGGAGTTGCTGAAGCGGATGATGGGGGCGGAGACGATGTGGGAGGCCGAGGTCATCATCGTCGACACCTTCGACGCCATCCTCCGGAACGACCCCAAGTTCGAGGCGCTGGTCCGGGAGAACGAGGAGCGGCAGGCCGCCCTCGAGATCATCTCCTTCTTCCGGGATCTGACCACCAAGGGCAAGACGATCGTGCTCACGGTCGACCCCTCGACGGTCGACGAGGAGGCGATCGGCCCGTTCCGGTCGATCGCCGACGTCTACCTCGAACTGGAGATGGTCGAGGTCGGCAACGACGTCCGGCGGAACATCTTCGTGAAGCGGTTCGCCGGGATGGGCGAACAGGTCGGCGACCGGATCGGCTTCTCGGTCCGGTCGGGGATCGGCATCGTCATCGAATCCAGGAGTGTCGCATAATGGCGACGGAACACGGCTCGGCCAAACTGGACCCGGAGCTCAGACAGCACGCCCAGCGGTGGGACCACCTCCGGGACCACCTCAAGCGGTTCCGGCAGATCACCGGAGAGTTCCCGATGCTCGTCGACGACCCCGACGGCTACGAGTCGCGGCGACCGAACGTGATCTACCACCTCGGCGGGCCGGTGTACAGCCAGGTGTACGGCAACTTCGGGGAGACGACCAAGTACTACACCATCGAGCCGGAGCTCGACGACGCCGAACGGGGGGTCTTCGGCGACGTGAAGGACAAACTCCTCGAACAGTCGGTCTCGAAGCCCGCCCCGACCGAGGACACCGAGTACGAGGACCGGATCCAGGAGCTGCTCGACGAGATCACCGTCTTAGAAGAGGAGCGCAACGGCCGGATGAGCGAGTTGCTCCAGCGGCTCGAACTCGGCCCCCTCGAAGTGTCCGAGGAGACCTACCAGAAGATCCGGTACCGGCTGGTTCGGGACATCGTCGGTCTCGGGCCACTGGAGCCGATCATGCGCGACCCGGCCAACGAGGACATCCACGTCATCGGCCCCAACCAGGTCGACGTCGACCACGGCGAGTTCGGACTCCTGGAGACGACTATCGAGTTCGACTCCGCCGAGCAGTTCGACAACTGGCTCCGGAACATGGGCGAACGGATCGGTGATCCCGTTTCCGACGCCCACCCGATCGTGGACTCGACGCTGCCTGACGGCTCGCGTATCAACATCATCTACTCCGACGACGTGTCGCTGAAGGGCTCGTCGTTGACGATCCGGCAGGGCGACGACGTCCCGCTGTCGATCTTCCAGATCACCGACTGGGGGACGCTCTCCCCGGAGCTGTGTGCGTACCTCTGGATGGCGTTGGAGAACGAGCGGACGGTGTTCGTCGTCGGCGAGACGGCGTCGGGCAAGACCACGACGCTCAACGCCGTCACCTCGTTCATCCCGCGGGACGCGAAGATCTACACCGCCGAGGACACCGCGGAGGTGCTGCCCCCGCACAACACCTGGCAGCAACTCCTCACCCGGGAGGGCCGCGGCACCGACTCCGAGGTCGATATGTTCGACCTCGTCGCCGCCGCACTGCGGTCGCGTCCCGACTACATCATCGTCGGGGAGGTCCGCGGCGAGGAGGGGCGGATGGCGTTCCAGGCGGCCCAGACCGGCCACCCGGTGATGCTGACGTTCCACGCCTCCGACATCGTCTCGATGATCCAGCGGTTCACCGGCGACCCCATCAACGTCCCCGAGACGTTCATGTCGAACGCCGACATCGCGTTGTTCCAGAACCGGGTCAAGCGGGGCAACGAAACGCTCCGCCGGGTCACCTCGGTTCAGGAGATCGAGGGGTACTCCAAGGAGATGGGCGGGGTCGTCACCCGGGAGGCGTTCTACTGGGACCCCGTCGAGGACGAGCTCGTGTTCCAAGGGCGGAACAACTCCTACATATTGGAGGAGAAGATCGCGACCCTGCTGGGGTACGACGACACCCGGCAGATCTACGACGACATCGAGTTCCGGGCGGAGATCATCCGGCGGGCGATCCAGGAGAACATCGTCGGGTACCACGAGGTAAACGAGTTCATCGAGGACTTCCAGCGCGACGGGGTGGAGGGCCTTCCGTTCGACGTAACGAGGGTCGAGTAATGGTGCGGCACACACTGACCGCCGGCAGGGGAGCGGTGCCGACGAACCGATCGGGGGGATCCGTATGAGCGAAACCAGCGCCGACCCGGGACTCGACGCCCAGCGGCAGCAGCTCCGGGAGTTCGCGTCGTCGGTGCTCGACGCCTACGAGCGGATGCCGATGGACAACCGGAAGTACGGCCTCACCGTCCTCGCGCCGTCGGCGCTGTGTTTCATCCTCGGGATCGTGGGCGCGATCGCGCTTCCGGCACCGATCCTGGTTCGAATCCCGGTGTTCCTGTTGGGGATGTTGATCCTGTTTGCGGGGTTGCTGTACCCGCGGCTGCTCGTCGAGGACCAGCGCCGCGGCCTGGAGAACCAACTCCACCTCGTCATCACCCACCTCACGGTACTGTCGACCACGAACATCGACCGGGTCGCGGTGTTCAGACAGCTCGGCCGCGAGGAGGAGTACGGCGAGCTCGCAGTGGAGATGCGCCGGATCACGGAACTCGTCGACACCTGGAACCAGTCGCTCGACGACGCGCTCCAGCGCCGGTCGCGGGCGGTCCCCTCCCGGGAACTCGGCGACTTCCTCGACCGGCTGGCGTACTCGCTGAACGCCGGGCAGAGCCTCGACGACTTCCTTCTGGGCGAACAGCGGACGATGATCGAGAAGTACGTCACCGTCTACGAGAGCGCGCTCGGCAACCTCGACGTCATGAAGGACCTCTACCTGTCCATGATCCTGTCGATGACGTTCGCGATCATCAACGCCATCGTCCTGCCGATCCTGACGGGGACCGACGCCACCCTCACCATCGCGACGGTCATCGTCCTCTTCGTGTTCGTCCAACTGGGCTTCTACTTCGTGATCCGGACGATGTCGCCGTACGACCCCCTCTGGTACCAACAGGACGAGTACCGGACGAAGATGGATCGACAGATCGACATCGCGCTCTACGGTGCGGTGGCGCTCAGCCTGACGTTCATCGGCATCCTCGCGTTGGGGACCGCCGGGTGGACGCCGATCGGGGAGGCGGTCCGGAACGTGATGTTCGATCTGCCGGTGCCGGTCCTGATCGCGGCGCCGATCACGCCGCTTGCAGTGCCGGGGCTTGTCGCCCGGCACCACGAGAACGACATCAAGGAACGGGACGAGGAGTATACGGGGTTTATCCGGGCGCTCGGCGCCTCCGAGAGCGCGAAACAGTCGACCACCCGAGCGGTACTTGAGTCGCTGCGGGAGAAGGACTTCGGGGTGCTCTCCCGGGAGATCGACCGCCTCTACGTCCGGCTGAACATGCGGGTCGCCCCCGACCGGTCGTGGTTCTTCTTCACCGCGGAGGCGAGTTCGTACCTCATCCAGAAGTTCTCCGAGATGTACCTAGTCGGCCGGCAGATGGGCGGCGATCCGAAGCAGCTCGGCGAACTCATCTCGAAGAACATGAACGAGGTGCTCAAACTCCGGCGGCAGCGCGATCAGGCGACGGTGACGCTGATCGGCGTGCTCTACGGGATCACCGCCTCCGCGTCCTTCGCCTTCTTCATCGGGCTGGAGGTCGTGGAGATCCTCGCGACGTTCTCCAGCAAACTGAACCTCGCGCAGTTCGAGTTCGGCCAGATCATCTACGCCGGCGTCTACAACATCCCGCTGATCGAGTACCTGCTCTCCCTGATAATCCTGTTCAACGGCGTCCTTTCGGCGCTCATGATCCGGATGGTCGACGGTGGACACACGGCCAACTCCTACCTCCACTTCGTCGTGTTGGTGTGGATCGGCTGCGGCGCCGCCGTCCTGACCTCGTCGCTCGCGGGAGGGCTGATCAGCGTATGACGGCCGCCGACTCCGACGCCCGGCGGCACGCCGGCGACGACGGCAGCCACTCCGAGCACGGCGACGTCGCCGAGAGCCGGTCGGACCTCCTGGAGGCGTACCGGAAGCGCGACGCCCGCGACGGCGACGCGGCGAACGCGAAATCGGGGGGCGACGGCTCCGAGGAGTCGATCGTGGTCGACTTCGTCGCGAACTTCGTCGCGGGCGGCGACGCCGCGTTCGACCCGGTGAAAGGCCGGGTCCTGATGAGCGAGCGGCGCCTGGTGCTCGTCACCTCCGAGACCAAGACCACCGTCCCCATCGCGTCGATCTTCGACATCGCGGTCGGGCAGGTCCCTCCGGAGGTCGAGGAGTTCTTCGACTACACCGTGATGGTCGGGTACGTCGAGGACACACAGCGGAAGACGACCGTCATCGGCGGGGACCGGGAGACCATCGAGAAGTTCTCGCTTCTGCTCTTCCGGGCGGTTCTCAACGGCTCTGTCGCCCTGATCACCCACCCCGCGAAGGTGGGCGGGCGGGTGATGGACACGCCCGAACGGAAAAGCGGGCTCCACCTCGACTACGAGTCGGTGTGGTTCAAGGGCGGCGACGTCGCCGACGCCGACGAGGGCCCGATCTCGATCGATCTCGCGTCGGTCGTCTTCTTCGAGGTGGTCGAGCGGAGCGACGGCGCCGACGGGACCCGGCTGGTACTGTCGGTCCAGCACGTCGAGGACGGCCGGACTGTCACGAGCGAGATCACGATGGCGTCGCGGCGGAAGATGAACATCCTGGGGCGGTACCTCCGGCTCATCTACCACTGGATCAAGTCCGACGTCCGCGACGTCGACGTCGAGGAACACGAACTCGAAGTGCTGGTCGGACTCTACTCCACCAGCGACGGGATCGACCTCGCGTCGCTGTTGGACGTCGACGACGCCGAACTCGACGTCCGGCTGGAGTCGCTCCACGAGGACGGCCTCGTCACCGACGCCGAGCAGCCGGTCGATCTCACTCCCCAGGGTCGGTTCGTCGTGAACGAGGAGTTCGAGGACATCAACGTCTGAGCGGTGGGCGGCGTCGGCGGGGTTCCCGCCCGTTCTACCAGTAACACGGCAGAATAAAGTACGCCCGAGTGCGAACCACGCGAAGAGATGGTAGATCCGACCTCGGACCTCGGGGAGGACGTCGACGAGGAAGACGCCCCCGAGTGTGCGACCTGCGGCACGAAGATCGTCCAGTTGCCGTCCCACCGCGTCGTCAGTTGGGTCGAGGACGGCCGCGCCCACCACCGCCACTTCTGCTCCGAGGAGTGTCTGGCCGACGACGACGAACTGTAGCGCCGTTTTCTGATTGTCACCTGTACCTCGGGACGTTCGGGGAACGCTCACCCGTCAGTGGCGACTGACGACCAGAACCGCTCGACCCCGAACCCGAGCATATCGGGGCTGACCGGGTCGAACTCCTCGCGTTCGTCCGGCGGGAGGTACCCGCGGACGCTGTCCCACGACTCGCGGGCGTACCTGGCGTCGACCAAGGCGCGGATCCCGACCTCCTCGGGACCGCGGATGACCCGCCCGATGGCCTGTCTGGCCTTCCGAACCGCGGGGACCGTGAGCGCGGTCTCGAACCCGCTGCGCCCGCCGGGACCGTCGCCGCCGAACCGGCGGTCGTACGCCGTCTTCACCGCAGGGGTCCGCGGGCTGGAGGTGTCGATGATCGGCACGCCGCAGACCACCGCGGCCGCGAGGCGGTCGCCGCGGTAATCGACGCCCTCGGTGAGCGTGCCGCGCAGGCTCGTCACGAGCACTTTGTGGTCGCCGCCGAAGAACTCCGCTTTCAACGCCTCCGTGGCGTCGTCGTCGGAGGATTCGTCGAGAAGCACCGGGCGATCGAGTCGAGCCGACAACGCCTCGGCCATCCACGCCGCCTCGGCGTAGTTGGGCATCCCCACGAGGACGTTCCCGGGCGAGGCGGCCACGTCACAGACCGCGTCGACGTGGGCGCGTCGGGTCGGGTTCGACTCCCCCCGCGACCCGCGGTTCTCGTGGGTGAACTTCGGCGCGTCGACCGCGAACGACGCACGGTTCCCCTCGGGAAAGGAGAGCCCGTAGGTCCGCTCGCCGACCGGTCGGCCGTCGGCCGCGAGGGCGTCGAGTCCGGTGACCGCCCGGAAGACGTCCATCGGTTCGATCGTCGCCGACATCAACACGCCGCCGCCGAACGACCCGAGCGTGTCGGCGATCGCCTCGCCGGGCACGCAGTTGTGGAGGCCCAGGCGGGCGTTGTACGCCCGCCGCCACGACCCCGAGGGCTCGGTCTCGTCCCAGGTCCGTTCCAGTTCGATCTCCCGGAAGAAGGCGGTGTGGTCGGCGCGGATCCAGTGTGCGAGCGTCCGCCCGGCGGCCGGCGCGGCGCGGCGGACGTCCTCGTCTTCGGCCTCGTCGAGGATCCGGGCGACGACGGCGCCGACCGCCTCCGCGCGGAGCCACGCGCCCTCGTCGTAGCCGGCGTCTTCGGCCCACGCGGTCAGGTCGTCGCGGCCGGGCTCCTCGGGGTCCCGCAGCGGGAGTTCCTCGTCGTCGAGCGCCTGCGGCTCCGCCCGCCAGTCCGGGTTGGTTCGATCGAGGTGTGCCCGGACACGCCGGTCGATCTCCTCCCGGAGGTCGGCGACGAACTCCCGGGTCCGCTTCAGTTCCCGGAGGGTCACGTCCGCGGCCTCGAGTTCGCCCTGGACCAGGTCGGCGTCTGCGCTTCCGGCGTCGCCGTCGGCGGCTCCCTTCCCCGACTGCTCGAACTCCACCGGCTGGATCACGCGGGTCAGTTCCTGCTCGGCGTCCCGGAGGGTCGCGTCGCCGACGCCGTCGCTCACCAACTCGCGCACGCGCGGTTCGAGCATATGCGCCTCGTCGCAGACGACGAACGTCGAGTCGTCGACGACGGCGCCGGTAAACGAGCCGACGGTTTGCGGGTCGAAGGCGTGGTAGTAGTTCCCCAGCACGACCTCGACGTGCGGGAGGACCGCACCCATCACGGAGTGTGGGCAGGTGCCGTGGCCCGCGCTGAGTCCCACGAGCTCCTCGGTGTCGATGTGGCCCCGGTCGGTGACGTCGAACGGGACCGCCTCGATCGGGTCGCCGTCCTCGGGTGCGTCCTCGAGGAAGGTGGCGTAGAACGGGCAGTACTCCACGCCCTCGAAGTCGGCGGTGCCCGGGAGGTACGGCGTCGGCTCGCCCGCGGTTTCGAGGTAGTCGGGACCGTCGGCCGACCCGGAGTCTGCGAGCCCGGTCTGGGCCTCCCGCGCCGCCGACGCCAGCGCGCCCGGCGTCGTGTCGCCGCCGTCGCCGACGAGGTTTCGCGTCCGCTCGCGGAGCCCCTCACACCGGTCGTACACGGTCTCGGTGTCGATCCCGGCGACCCCCTCGCGGCTGTAGGGGCAGACGTCGGCCTTGCCGACGAGGGTCAGCCCCGACACCGGCGACCACTCTTCGGGGAGGTTCGCGTTGATCGTCCGGAGGTCCTCCTCGAACTGTCGGAGCTGTTGTTTGACGCTCGTCAGCACCACGACCCGCTCGTAGCTGGAGTCGGGGTCGCGGACGCGGTCGATGCCGGCGGTGAGCGCGAGCATCGTCTTCCCGGTGCCGCAGGCGCCCTCGACGACCAGGAAGCCGCCGTCGTCGGCGAGGTCGATCGCGGCGTCGATGCCGTCGGCCTGCTCGGGGTAGGGCTCCTCGTGGCCGAAGACCGACTCCCACGTCACGTCACCGGCTCGGCTCGCCCCGTTCATATCCGTGTCGGTGCTGGCCGCGGCTTCGCGGAAAAGGGTTCGCGTCGGGCGGTCGGGTGCGAGCCGGCGGGTTCGCGGAACTGGGGAGCAACCGGCGCCTACGGCGCGCTACTCGGCAGGCCGGAGCCGCTCGGAGCCCTCGCCGACGCAGACGACCAGCGAGTCCTCGGTTGTCCCGTAGACCTTCATCTCCCGCCCCTTCACCGAGTATCTGGTCCCGACGACCCGGACCAGCCCGACCTCCCGGAGGCTGTCGAGGTGGTGTCTGACGTTCTGCAGGGAAGTGTCGACCGCGTCGGCGAGTTCCGAGGCGGTCGCGGACTCCTGTTGGAGCGCGGCAAGCGTCGACCGGGCGGTATCGGCCGTGAGACAGTTGATGACCCCCGCAGCCTCGTCGTCGTCGAGCGGCAGAACGCGGAGGTCGCCGCCGCTCTCGTCGACGGCGCTGCGGTGGGTGTCCGACGGCAGCAGACTCGACATACGAGTTGTTACCGACGTTACGTGCCTAAACCTTTCGTATTTCCGACACACACCTCGTCACGTGTGATCGGCCCGATCACACCATTCGTCGCCGATTTCTACGGCTGATACGTCGGGTTTTCGAATACGTCACGTCCGAGAACGGCTAAATAAATTATATATTATATGTTCCCCGCCGGCACACCCGCGGTTTTTAGGGCGGCTCGCTCCAACACCGGACGATGATAACGAGCGAGCGGATGGCCGCGGTGGACCGCAACGCCGCGGCGCTCGGGGTTCCGCGGAAGCAGTTGATGGAGTCGAGCGGCAACGCGGTCGCCCGGGCGGTACGCCGGGTCGCCGGGGCCGGCGCGTCGGTCGCGGTCGTCGCCGGTCGCGGGAACAACGGCGGGGACGGCCTGGTCGCCGCCCGGTTTCTCGACGAGTACGACGTGACCGTCCACCTGCTCGGCCGGCCGGAGACGATCCGGACGCGGATCGCCCGCGAGAACTGGGACGCCCTGCAGGCTGCGGAGCACGACGCCCGGACGGTCACCGACTCGGCCGCCCTCGCCCTCGGGGATCCGGAGGTGGTCGTGGACGCGATGCTCGGAACCGGCGTGACCGGCGACCTCCGCGACCCCGAGACGACCGCCGCCCGCGCGATCAACGACGCGACGGCGACGGTGGTCTCGGTGGACGTGCCCTCGGGGGTCGACGCCGACACCGGCGAGGCTGCGGGGCTCGCCGTCGACGCGGATCACGTGGTGACGTTCCACGACCGGAACCCCGGACTCGACGGGCTCGACGCCGCGGTGACGGTCGAAGACATCGGGATCCCGGCGGCCGCAGAGCGGTTCGTCGGCCCCGGGGACCTGCTCTCCCTCGACCGCGACCCCGACAGCCACAAGGGCGACGCCGGGGAGGTGCTGGTGGTCGGCGGCGGCCCCTACGCCGGCGCGCCCGCACTCGCCGGACAGGCCGCGCTCCGGGCCGGCGCGGACCTGGTTCGGGTCGCGTGTCCGTCGTCAGTCGCCGACGCGATCCAGGGGTACACCGAGAACCTGATCCTCGGGCCGTTCGACGGCGAGCGGTTCGTCCCCGACGCGGTCGACGAGGTCCTCGACGCGGCCGACGACCACGATGCGGTCGTCCTCGGCCCCGGACTGGGCGACCACGCCGAGACCGAGACGGCGGTTCGGGCGTTCCTCGCGGAGTACGACGGCGTCGCGGTGGTCGACGCCGACGCGCTGGCGGTCGTCCCCGACGTCGACACCGACGCCACACTGGTGTGTACGCCCCACCAGGGCGAACTCCGCGGGATGGGCGGCGAGACCGAGGACGACTGGCGGACCCGGGCGGAGTTGGTGTCCGAGTTCGCGGCCGACCTCGGCCACCTCCTCCTCGTGAAGGGGCCGTACGACGTCGTCTCCGACGGCGACGAAACCCGCGTGAACCGCACTGGCAACGCGGCGATGACGGTCGGCGGCACCGGCGACGTGCTCGCCGGCGCGACGGGCGCGCTCTCGTGTGTCCTCGCCCCGCTACAGGCGGCGGCGGTCGCGGCGTACGCCACCGGCCGCGCGGGCGAGGCCGCGGCCGCGGAACGGGACCGCGGCCTGCTGGCGACGGATCTGCTCGCGGAGTTGCCCCCGGCGCTCCGGGATCAGGGGGGAGACGAATGACTCGCGACGACGCGGCCGCCGGGACCGATGGGGGGGACACGTCCGACGCCGGCGCGGACCTCACCCACGTCGACGAGTCGGGCGACGTCCAGATGGTCGACGTCGGCGCAAAGCCCGATACCCACCGGCGGGCGGTCGCCCGCGGGACGATCCACCTGACGCCGTCGACAGTGGCGGCGATCCGCGAGGACGGCATCGACAAGGGCGACGTGCTCGCGACCGCGCGGGTCGGCGCGGTCCAGGCGGTCAAACACACCTGGGAGACGGTCCCGATGTGTCATCAGATCCCGATCACGAACGTCGACACCGACTTCGACGTCCGGGAGGCGTCGGTGGTCCTCACGGTCACCGTCGAGACGACCGGCAAGACGGGCTGTGAGATGGAGGCGCTGGAGGGCGTCACGACGGGATTGAACGTCGTGTGGGACATGGTGAAGGCCGCCGAGAAGAACGACGAGGGGCAGTATCCGGACACCCGGATCGCCGACGTTCACGTCGCCGAAAAACGAAAGCGGCGGGTCGGCGGGGAGTAGCGGCGTCAGTCAGCGGACTCCGTGGTCTGCGAGTCGACCTCGGCGGCCTTCGCCCGCGCCTGCTCGACGATGGCGGGCCGCGCCGAGAACTCGACCAGCACCTCCTCGCCGGTGTACTCCTCGCGTTCGACGTTCCCGTGGTCGTGGAGCCACGACACCAGGCTCATCGCGCCGTCGGCGAGCGGCAGAAGCAGCCGCTCCTCGCGCCACGCCGGGAGTTCCGACTCGATGCGGTCGGTCAACTCACTCACGTTCTTGCCGGTGAGCCCCGAGACCGCGACGGGGTTCGGCGCCAGGGCGGAAAGCGCCGCCCGCTTCCGTTCGAGGTCAGCGTCGTCGACGCGGTCGATCTTGTTGAGCACCGTGACGATCGGCGCCTCGTTGCGCTCGTATAACGTGTCGTGGCAGGTCACTAGCTTGTCGCGCATCTCCTCGATCGGCTCGGCGGCGTCGACCACGAGCAACACCAGGTCCGCGCGGTAGACCGAATCCAGCGTGGACTCGAAGGACTCCACGAGCCAGTGGGGCAGATCGGAGACGAACCCCACCGTGTCGGTCAGGAGCACGTCGCGGGTCCCGGTGTCGGCGCGCCTGGTCGTCGTGCCCAGCGTGGTGAACAGCCGGTCCTCGGACTCCGCCGTGGGGTCGAGATCCGGGTGGAGGTCGTCGTTCTCGCCGACGTCTAAATCGTCCGCGAGCCGGCGCATCAGCGTCGACTTCCCGGCGTTGGTGTAGCCCGCGAGCGCCACCAGGTCGAAGCCCGACTCCCGGCGCTGCTCCCGGCGCGTTTCCTCCTTGTCGGCGATGTCGTCGAGTTCCTGTTTGATCCGGGAGATCTGGGCTTTGATGTCGCGCTCGCGGGACTCGTCGTACTCGCCGAGCCCCATAAACCCGGGGCGCTCGTCGCGTTTGGCCAGCGACGCCTTCGCCTCCGCCCGCGGGAGTTCGTACCGGAGCTCCGCGAGTTCGACCTGCAGTTGTGCTTTCCGGGTGTTGGCGCGCTGGCCGAAGATCTCCAGGATGAGCGTAAAGCGGTCGATCACCTCGACCCCGGCCGGGAGCTTCCCGCCGATGTTGTACGTCTGGTACGGCCCCAGCCGGTTGTCCACGACGACCGCCGCGGCGCCGGTCTCGGCGACCAGCCCGGCGAGTTCCTCGATTTTCCCCTCGCCGAAGTGGTAGGCGGCGTCCTCGGTCCGGGATTGCGAAAGGGTCGCAACGACCTCATAGCCCGCCGCGCGGGCCAGCTCCGAGATCTCACTCAGGTCCGCGCTCTCGCCGCTGTCGACGCGCTTTGCGACGACGACGGGGGTCCTGTCGCTCATCGGTGCTGCCCTCCGGCGGTCCGCTGGGGTGGTCCTGACACTGTCTTCCGGGTGGTAGGCCGCCGACCCACTTGAACGCTACCCGAAATACGACGGCCGTGGCCGGGATCCCCGTGAGCCGCCACGACACGCGCCTCGCCCGCGATCGCGGATCCACCGCGTCGTAAACACGCGATTTTTACCACTCCACGGGGAAGCACCGGCGGAATGGGGGGCCAAGAGCAGCGCGTCGGAGATATCGTCGACGAGGTCCCGGTCGGCCGGTTCCACTGGCTCGTGATCGCGATCGTCGGCGGCACCTGGGCGGCGATGGCGATCTCGATTCTCGCCATCTCCTTTACCCTCCCGACGTTCATCGAGCGCTGGACGCTTTCGGGGTTTTCGGCCGGCGTCCTCGGCAGTGCGAGCCTGCTCGGGATGCTCGCCGGCAACACCGTCGGCGGGTGGTACGCCGACCGCGCCGGCCGCAAGCGCACGCTCGTCGGCTCCATCGTCACCTTCTCGACGTTCACCGCGGCGACCGCCTTCGGCGTCGGCGTCTACTCGGTCGTCGCGCTCCGGTTTCTCACGGGCGTCGGTCTCGGCGGGGCGCTGGTCGCGGGCACCTCCTATCTCGCCGAACTCATCCCCTCGGAAGTTCGCGGGCGGTACATCACCTACCTGGAGGCGAGTTACTCGGTCGGCGCGATGGTGGTGGTGGTGTTCGCCTGGACCGTGTTGTCGGTGCTGGGCGCCCCCGACGGCCGGGTCGTCGGCGTGGCGGCCTGGCGGGTGTTCTTCGCGATCGGGATCGCGCCGATCGGACTCGCGGTCGTTGTGGTTCGGCTCCTCCCACGGTCGCCGTACTTCCTCGCCCGCCAGGGGCGGACGGCGGCCGCGACGGAGGCGCTCGAAACGATCGCCGCACGCGCCGGCGGCGACCTGCCGGCCGTCTCGGGGCCGTGGCGCGTCGCCGACGCCGACGACCTGGGCTACCGGCGGCTCTTCGAACCGGAGTTGCTCGGGACGACGGTCCTGGTTGCGAGCCTGTGGGCCGTGATCAACCTCACGTTCTACGGCGTCTTCACCTGGCTGCCCGACACGGTGGCGGCCGCGGGCTACGCCGACAACCTCTATGGCTTCCTGTTCGTCGTCACCGTCTTCCAGTTGGTCGGGCAGGTCAGCGCGGCGGTTCTGATCGAGGTGATCGGCCGGAAGTGGACGCTGGGGGGGTTCACCAGCCTCGGCGGCGTCGGCATCCTCCTGTTCGCGGGGGCGGTTCCCGGTGCGGGCATCGACTTCGGCGCCTCCCGGACGGCCGTGTTCCTGCTCGGGCTGTTCGTGATGGGGTTTGCGGTGCTCGGTGCGTGGGCGGTGCTGTACGCCTACACCTCGGAGATCTTTCCGACGGAGGTCCGGTCGACCGGATTGGGGTTCACGGGGTCGATCGGGAAGGTCGCCGCGGTCGCCGGCCCCGTGTTCTTCGGGACGCTCACACGGTTCGGGTATCTCGTCGCGTTCGCGCCGGTGGCGGTGTCGCTGGTGCTCGCCGGGGTCGCGCTTTTCGTCTGGGGCTCGGAAACGAAGGGTCAGACCCTGCTGTGAGGGGCGTCCGTTACTCCCCGATGAAGTCGGGTTCGAGCCGCCGGTCGTCGACCTCCGATCGGAGGTGTCTGCGGAACTCCTCGACCCCGACGTCGCCGCGCTCGCGTTCCTTCCGGTCCCGGACGGAGATGGTGCCCGCCTCGGCCTCGTCGCCGCCGACGACGATCATATACGGCACGCGCTCCTCCTGTGCCTCCCGGATCTTCCGGCCGAGGGTCCACGAGCGGTCCTCGACGGAAACGCGGAAGTCGTCGAGTTCGTTCTTCACGCGGTGGGCGTAGCCGAGTTGGTCGTCGCTGATCGGGAGGATCCGCACCTGTTCGGGCGCGAGCCACGTGGGGAACTTCCCGTCGAAATGTTCGATCAGCACCATGAAGAACCGCTCGTAGGAGCCGTACAGCGCGCGGTGGATCATCACCGGCCGGTGATCCTCGTTGTCCTCGCCGGTGTAGGTCAACTCGAAGCGCTCGGGCATATTGAAATCGAGCTGAACCGTCGGCCCGTCCCACTTCCGCCCGAGGGCGTCCTCGAACGCGAAATCGATCTTCGGGCCGTAAAAGGCGCCGTCGCCGGGTTCGAGGTCGTAGTCGATGCCGGCCGACTCCAGCACCGACCGGAGCTGGGATTCGGCCTGCTCCCAGATCTCGTCGCCGCCGACCGACTTCTCCGGGCGGGTCGCGAGCGCGACGTGGGCGTCGAGCCCGAACGTGTCGAGCACCTCGTAGATTGCGTCCATCACCTGGTTTACCTCCTGTTCGATCTGTTCGGGCCGGCAGAACAGGTGGCCGTCGTCGATCGTGAACGACCACACCCGCGAGAGCCCCGAGAGTTCCCCGCGCTGTTCCTTCCGGTAGACCTTGCCGTCCTCGAAGTACCGGACCGGGAGGTCCCGGTAGGACCACGACTTCTGGTCGAAGATGGTGGCGTGACCCGGGCAGTTCATCGGCTTTAATCCATACTCCTCGTCGTTGACCTCCTGGAGGAACATGTCGTCGACGTAGTTGTCGTAGTGGCCCGACTTCTTCCACAGCTCCGTCCGGAAGAGATGCGGCGTCTCGACGGGTTCGTAGCCGGCGTCGAGGTTCAACGAGCGGGCGTACTCGGAGAGTTCGTCCAGGATCCGCTTGCCGTTGGGATGGTACAGCGGTAGCCCGGGGCCGGTGACCTCGGGGATCGAGAAGAGGTCGAGCTCCTGGCCCAGCTTCCGGTGGTCCCGTTCCTTGGCCTGCTCGCGGCGTTGGAGGTACTGTTCGAGGTCGGCCTCGGACTCGAAGGCGGTGCCGTACACCCGGGTGAGCGTCTCGTTTTCCTCGTCGCCGCGCCAGTACGCCGAGGAGATGGTGAGCAGCGTGACCGCGCCGACGTCGCCGGTGGAGTCGACGTGCGGCCCCTGACACAGGTCCTCGAAGTCGCCCTGGACGTAGAAGGAGACCGGATCCTCGCCCGCGGCCTCCTCCTCCAGGATCTCCCGTTTGTAGCGGTTGTCGGGGTAGGTCTCGAAGGCGTCCGCGCGGGAGCGGGTCTCCCGTTCGATCGGGAGGTCCTCTTCGAGGATCGCCTCCATCTCCGCTTCGATCGATTCCAGATCGTCGGCGTCGAGGTCGACGTTCGCGACGTCGTAGTAGAACCCCTCGTCGGTCGGCGGACCGATCGCGAGTTTCGCTTCGGGGTGGAGGCGCTGGAGCGCCTGCGCGAAGACGTGCGCCGCGGAGTGCCGGAGCACGCGGAGGTACTCGTCGCTGTCCTCGGTGACGATGACGACCTCCGCGCCGTCGTGAACGGGGTCGACCTTGTCGACGAGCTCGCCGTCGACGACCCCGGCGACGGTGTCGCGGCCGAGTCCCGGCCCGATCTCGTAGGCGACGTCCTCGACCGTCGCCCCCTCGTCGACGGCGAGTTCCGACCCGTCGGGGAGGCTGACAACGATTTCGCTCATATGGTGTGGGAATGCCACCGCACGAATAAGTGTTTTCGAGTCCGGGAGCGGCGCTACTCCCGGGCGTTCCCGTCGTGTTCCCGTTTTAGTTCGTCGGCGTACGCGTCAGCACGCCGCGTCGGCTCCGGAAGCTTGTAGCCGTCACACAGCCGTTCGACCAGGTCGGTCGCGGTCCCGACGCCGACGCGGTGGCCGGGGCTGACGTAGAGGGGATTGATCCTCCGGCTCGAATCGTACTGCCGCGATTGGAAGGCGTGGCCGATGGCGGTGCCGGGTTTGGCGTTCTCCACGTCGGCGTCGGCCCGGATCGGCGCCCGCCACCCCTCGGGGCGCCCGTCGACGGCTTCGTCCGGCGTCCCACACAGCAGCCCCTTCGCGACGCCGACGCTCGGGAGGTCGAGGGTCACGCCGATGTGGGTCGCCAGCCCCGCCTGTCGGTAGTGGATCCGGCCGCTGCCGTCGAAGACGACGAGGTCGGGGTCGGCCGCAAGCTCCGAAAAGGCCGCCAGGATCGGGTCGCCCTCGCGGAACGCGAGCAGACCCGGAACGTACGGGATCGCGAGGTCGGTTATCGCGTGGGCTCGCTCGACGACCGTGTCCCCGCGAGTGACTACGACGACACTGACCGCGCGGTCCTCGGGGAACGCCTGGTCGACGCCGGCGACGAGCGGCGGGTCGGCGTCGGGTGCCGAAAGCGACCGATCTACCGCACCGACCGACTCCGTCGCGAAATCGAAGTCGTCGGTCCACGTCGCCGCCGCCGCGACCTCCCGCTGGAGCGACTCCATCACCTCCCGGCTCGCGTCGGGGTCGGGGACGAACGCCGGGCGTACGGGACGCATCGGGTTAGGGGCCGCGGCCGGGGCCGCCGGGACCGCCGGGACCGCCTCTCCCCCCGCCGCCGCGGCCGAACTCCAGGGAGTTAGGGACGCCGACGCGACCCTTCACGCGGGCGCCGTACGCCAAGCCGATCACGAGCCCCGCGAGGTGCGCCAGGTGGGCGACGTTGCCGCCGGTCAGCCCGCCGCCGAAGGCGCCGAACCCGGCGACGATGCTGAACGCGGCGAACCCGAAGGTCAACACCCACAGCGGCATCGGGATGATGAAGTAGAGGTACACCTTGAGGCCGGGATTCAGCACGGTGAGAACGCCGAGAACGCCCATAATCGCGCCCGACGCGCCGACGACGCCCGGTCCGAACGGGCCCACGGTCAGGATGGTGGAGCCGACCTGCGCCAGCCCCGCGACGATCCCAGCGCCGAAGAACAGGGCGGTGAACCGGCGGGTGTCGAGGTAGCGTTCGACCACCGGGCCGAAGAAGTACAGCGCGATACTGTTGAACGCGATGTGGGTGAACCCGCCGTGGGCGAAAATGGAGGAGATCCACGTCCAGACGTACCCGATGTTGCCGGGCGAGAGCACGAAAACGGCCTGCCAGAGGTCGCTCCGCGGGGGCGCCCCGAGGGCGAACGGGAAGACGAGATACTGAAGTCCGAACGTGATCCACATCACGCCCAGGAAGGTGTAGCTCATGTTCCCGCGGAAGTAGCCGAGTATCCCGCCCGTGCCGGTGAGACGGTCGAGGTACCCCGTGCTCGACGTCCGGCCGCGGTTCCGGACGGACTCGTCGAAGCCGCTGTCGAAGACGCCGGAGGGGTCGTCCCACTCGTTCAACCCCGGACAGTCGTGGTTCTCCGGCAGCCGGTGTTCGCCACAGAAGGTGTTCCCGCACCGGTGACACTGGTACGGGAGGTTCTCGTGCTCCCCGCACTCGTCGCAGGTAGCCATCACTCCCCGTAGTCGCGGCGGGAGTAAAAGCGGTTCCCTTCGCCGCACGCCGGACGCACTATCGCGGGGTTACGCCGATCCGACACGCTCCGTCGTCTCCCCGTCCCGGCCGTCGGGTTCGTTTCGCTGCCGGTGGTTGGCGGGGACGACCGTCGGGTGGGCGACGCCGACGCGAGGGGTGGACTCGGTCATACGCGTTTTCGAGTACGTCGCCGGCGGTGAAAGGATTACCCATACGCATAACGCATCGGCGTGGGAGCCACGATAACTCACGGGGATAGCGACGGTACCGGTCGGGAAAGCCGGTGTTCGGCGGTCGGAATCGCCGTCGCCGCGGGCGTTACGCGAACTCGTCCTCGTAGAGGTCCATCGCGCGTTCGATGGCGTCCTTGGCGGCGTCTGCGTCCTTCCAGCCGAGGGTCTCGGTCTCTTTGCCCGTTTCGAGGTTCTTGTACGTCTCGAAGAACTCCGAGATCTCGTCTTTCCGCTGGTCGGTGAGGTCGTCGACGCCCTCGACGTGGTCGTAGCGGGGGTCTTCGGCGGGGACGGCGATCACCTTGTCGTCCTTCTCGCCGTCGTCGTCCATCTCCATCATCGCGACGGGACGCGCCTCGATCACACACCCCGGGAACGTCTGGTCCTCGACGAGTACGAGAACGTCGAACGGATCCTCGTCGTCGTAGTAGGTCCGCGGCAGGAAGCCGTAGTCCGAGGGGTAGTGGACGTTCGAGTGTAGCACCCGATCGAGGACGACGCCGGGCACGTCCTTGTCGTACTCGTATTTGTTCCGCTCACCCTTGAGACACTCCACGACGGCGTAGACGACGTCGGGCGCGTCCGGTCCGGTTTCGAGGTCCTCCCAGAGGTTCGTCATACTCGGGAAGACTCCGAACGTACAAAAAGTCCTTTCGCATCGCCACCGGACGGCCGGAAGGTCCCGTCGGTCCACACCCGGTATGATCCGGATACTCGTCGGGGAATATCCCGATACTCGCCGTATGTTTCCGATAGTTGCGGCTGAGCCGACTGTACGTCCACTCTCGGTGGCGATTCGATATCATATATAATTCCTTTCAACCCGGACGCTGTACGGGATTCTCACACCCGAAAGGGGTCGGTCTACGCACTCCGGTTGAGAAGGCTTAAATGTGCCGACACCTTCAACGCAGCTATGACGGAAGTTCAGACGGCTGTCGAGAACGGCAGCGTCGTCCGTGATCTCACAGCGTTCCAGCAGAATATTCTCGTCATTCTGGCCGAGGAGCCGATGTACGGGCTCGCGATCAAGAGCCACCTCGAGACGTACTACGGCACGGAAGTGAACCACGGGCGGCTCTACCCCAACCTCGACGACCTCGTGGAGATGGGGCTGGTCGAGAAAAGCGAACTCGACAAACGCACGAACCAGTACGAACTCACCGGGGACGGCCACTCCGCCCTCCTAGACCAGTTCGACTGGATGTTCGGGAAATTCGTCACGGACGACGAGCGCGCGGCCGAGCTCACGGACCTGATCGACGCCAACCGGTAGCCGCCGCCGGCCGCGTTCCTACGTCCCGTCGCCGCGTTCCGCCGCCAGCCGCAGGCTCTCCTCGACGACAGCGGCCTGTTCGGCCGAGGGCCACGCGTTCCGCGGGTAGTACTCCGTCAGGAACTCCGCTCTCTCGGCTTCGGTCGCGTCGTCGACGCGCTTCAGATAGTGGTTCCCCATGAAGTCCGCGAACGCACGGACGTTCGCGGCGTGGACCTGGCCGTGTTCCTCGGCCACCGCCGCCACGATCGCCTCGTTGTCCGCCTCGACAGCCTCCCACTCGGCGCCGTGGTCGGGCCCGGACAGCGACACCTCGACCGCGCGGTCGGTGTCCTCGATCCGGTCGAGCTGGATCAAGCCCTCCTCGACCCACTCCTCGGGGTAGAGCACGAGCGTGTCGTCTTCCTCGCGGACGCGCGGAACGAAGTCGTGCTCCCGGACGATCTCCGCTCTGCGGTCGCGGTACACCGCCGCCTCGGCGTCGACCGCGGCGTCGGTAGCGAGTCGGGTCAGCCGCTCGGCTTCGGAGACGACCTCCTCGGGGATCTCCCGATCGCCCGTGTCGTCGCCCCCGTCGACTTCGTCGTCGGTTCCGTCGACGTACTCGCCCCCCTGTCCGCTGTCGGTGTCGTCCGCGTCTGCCGGGTCTGACGCCTCGTGTGGGTCCTCACGCATCGTCGAGTGCCTCGTTCGCTAGCGTGTCGGCGCGGTCGTTTACCTCTCTCGGTACGTGTTCGAGGGTCCACCGGTCGAACCGCTCTAGGAGCTCCCGGACCCGGACCCGCCGCTCCCGGAGTTCGGGGTTGTTTGTGTCGTACTCCCCGCGGACCTGCCTGACGAGCAGTTCGGAGTCGCCGCGGACGTCGACCTCGTCGAAGCCGTGCGCGTCGGCGGCCTCCAGCGCCCGGATCACGGCGGCGTACTCCGCGCGGTTGTTGGTGGTCTCGCCGATCCGGTCGCCGCCCTCGTCGACGATCCCCTCGTCGGTGACAAGCACCCACCCGATCGCCGCCGGACCGGGGTTGCCGCGGCTCGCCCCGTCGAAGTAGACGTGCGCCCGTCCGCCCTCGGCGGGCCGGAGCAACGCGAGCAGGTCCGTCGGGTTCGTCCCCTGCACGACGACCGTGTCGTCGTAGGCGACGGCCGTGGCGTCGCCGCGCTCGGCCCGCCACCGCTCGTATTCGGTGTTCCCCGCAACGACCTCGGCGCCCGCAGCCTCGAGGCGGTCGCGAGCGGCGTCGGGGTCACACTCAAGACTGGGCATACCGGAGGGAGTTCCAGCGAGGGGATGAAGCTTCGGTCTCGGCCGGATTTTACGCACGCCGGCGGAGTGTTTAAGTCCGTCCAGTTGTCGAATATAAAAATGCGATGACACGGCCCACCCGCCAGCGGGAACAGGACGCCGACAGGACGCGGTGGCAGGGCGACCGCGAGGAGGAATCCGACGAGGAAACTGACGACATCGACGTCGAGGATATGGACGAGGAAGACCTCGTCCGCACGGGTGATGGGGAACTCATCCACGAACCGACGGGGATCGTCGTCGAGGAAGAACAGATCGATCCCGGGCCGGAGTGGCGGGCGTTCAACCACTCCGAGCGGCAGGAGAAGTCCCGTGTGGGCGCGCCAACGACCCAGACGATGCACGATAAGGGGCTGACGACGACGATCGATTGGAAGGACAAAGACGCCTACGGCCGGTCGATCTCCTCGCGGAAGCGCTCGCAGATGCACCGGTTGCGGAAGTGGCAGGAGCGGATCCGGACGAAGGACGCGGGCGAACGCAACCTCCAGTTCGCGCTCTCGGAGATCGACCGGATGGCCTCGGCGCTGGGTGTGCCGCGGTCCGTCCGCGAGGTCGCGTCGGTGATCTACCGCCGCGCGCTCAACGAGGACCTCATCCGCGGCCGCTCCATCGAGGGGGTCGCCACCTCCGCACTGTATGCAGCGTGCCGGAAGGAGGGCATTCCCCGCTCCCTCGAGGAGATTTCGGAGGTCTCCCGCGTCGACCGCAAGGAGATCGGCCGGACCTACCGGTACATCTCCCAGGAGCTGGGCCTGGAGATGAAGCCGGTCGACCCCAAGAAGTACGTCCCGCGGTTCTGCTCGGAACTCGAGCTCTCGAAGGAAGTCCAGTCGAAGGCCGACGAGATAATCGAGACGACCGCCGAGAAGGGGTTGCTCTCCGGGAAGTCGCCGACGGGCTTCGCGGCGGCGGCGATCTACGCGGCGTCGCTTCTGTGTAACGAGAAGAAAACCCAACGCGAGGTCGCCGACGTCGCCCAGGTGACCGAGGTCACCATTCGGAACCGGTATCAAGAACAGATCGAGGCGATGGGGATCCACAGTTAATCGGCCGCTCCCCCGGCGGACCGGGCGGGTCGGAGACGGCGCGACCGCAGTGGGTGCGTATTCCCGACATCTCCCCGACCGGGAACAGTGTATTCATATCGCCGATGGTTCTGTCTCCGAACACGCTGACCGCGTTACTATACCGAACTGGTCGCTTCGCGCCGAACGGCGCCGCCGACCCGCAGACATAGCATCCGACGGCGACGGGCTCGCGCCGTCGCTCCGAACGCTGCGGTCGATGGACGAGTACCGCTTCGAGCGGTTCGTCGCGGACCTCTGGGAGGAGATGGGGTACCGCACGACCGTTCGCCCGCCGTCGCGGGACGCGGGGATCGACGTGCTGGCCCGCAACCGCGGGCCGGGCGGCGCGACCGAGGCGATCCGGGCGAAACGGTACGAGGAGTCGACGACCGTCGGCGGCCCGGAGATCCGGCAGTACTTCGCGATGACGTACCAGGTCGGTGCCGACGAGGGGCTTATCCTCGGCGGCGGCCGGCGACGACGGCCCGCAATCGTGTCTGAAATCGCGTGAGACTCACTCCGTTCGTCTCACTGACTTCCGACCCTCCCTCGCTCCCCTCGGTCGTGTCTGAAATCGCGTGAGACTCACTCCGTTCGTCTCACTGACTTCCGACCCTCCCTCGCTCCCCTCGGTCGTGTCGAAAGCCGCGTCATCGCTTCGCTCTGCCGCGAGTTTCAGACGGATTTCGCTCCGCTCAATCGTGTCTGAAACACCGCCGGCCGGTGAACGCCATCGGCATCCCGCGGTCGTTGCAGGCGGCGATCACGTCGTCGTCGTTGACCGACCCGCCGGGTTGGATCACGGCTTCGACCCCCGCGTCCGCGGCGCGTTCGACGCCGTCGGGGAACGGAAAGAAGGCGTCGGAAGCCAGCACGGTACCTTCGACGTCCTTCCCTTCCGCGTGCTCGTCGGCCTTCATCGTGGCGAGCCTGACGGCGTCGACCCGGGAGACCTGTCCCGCGCCGACGCCGACGGTTTCGGTGCCGTCGGCGAGCACGATCCCGTTGGATTTGACGTGTTTCAGCACCTTCCAGGCGAACAGCATCGTCTCGACCTGCTCGTCGGTGGGGGCGGTCTCGGTCACCACCTCCAGGTCCTCGCGGGTCGGCGCCCATCCGTCCCGCTCCTGGACCAGCCGCCCGCCCGCGAGCCGCTTCTCGGTCAGGCGGTCCGCAACGTCTCCGTCGAGGTCGCCCACGTCGAGCACCCGCAGGTCGTCCTCGTCGGCCAGGATCTCGACGGCGGCGTCGGTGTAGCCCGGCGCGACGACGACCTCCTTGAACGAGTCGACGATCCGCTCTGCGGTATCGGCGTCGCAGGGCCGGTTCAAGCCGACGATCCCGCCGAACGCGCTCATCGCGTCGGTCGCCAGGGCGTCGGCGTAGGCGTCGGCCAGGGTGTCGGCGGTCGCACACCCCGCGGGGTTCGTGTGTTTGATGACCGCCGCCGCGGGGCCGTCGAACTCGCGGATCAGGTTGAGAGCGGCGTCGGCGTCGTTGTAGTTGTTGTACGACAGCGCCTTTGCACCCGCGTTCAGCTGGGGGACGTCGACCACGCCGGTCGCCTCGCTGCCGGCGTCGGCGTAGACCGCCGCGGCCTGGTGTGGGTTCTCGCCGTACCGGAGTTCCGACACCCTGTCGCCGGAGACGACGCGGCGTTCGGGGAAGTCGCCGGCCTCGTCGCCCTCGATACTGACTGTCGGACCCCCGGTGCCGACCCCGTCGTCGATCCGGACGCGATCCGCCGCGAACCACCTGATCGCGCGGGGGTACGCCGCGAACTCTGCGTCGTGAAGGACGCGGCGTTTCAGCGCCGCGGCGTCGTCGTCGTCGTAGACGGGGACGACCTCCTGGGTGACGATCGGGCCGTCGTCGACCGTCTCGGTCACGACGTGGACGGTGCACCCCGTCACGCGGACGCCGGCGTCGAGCACCTGTTCGTGGGCGTCGTCGCCGGGAAACGCCGGCAGCAGCGAGGGGTGGACGTTGAGCGTCGGGGGGACCTTGTCGAGGAACTCCGGGGAGAGGATCCGCATATAGCCGTCGAGACAGACGAGGTCGAGGTCGTAGCCGGCCAGCGCGTCGACGAGCCGGCGGTCGTGTGCCTCGCGGGCCTCCCCGTCGCGGCGCTCGACGGTCTCCGTCGGGATGCCGCGGTCGGCCGCCGCCTCGAGAACGGGCGCGTCGTCGTGGTCCGAGAGGACCACAGCGAGGGACGCGCCGCCGGGACGTTCGTCGTCGATGTGCAGGAGGTTCCGCCCGCGGTTGCTCGCCAAGCCCGCGATCCGAGTCATACCTTCGACGCCGCCCGCGGGTGGTAAGTCAGTTGTGGTGGTGGGCGGCGTCCGTGTGCGCCCGAGAATCCATATTGATAAACGTAGGCGAAGTTATTTCCCACCGTCAGTTGGACTTCCGGCAATGTCCGACGTTACGCAGTTTGGGATGGACGATTTCGGGAACGGGAGACTCAACGAACAGTTGGACGTCGAGACGTTAGTGAGCGACATCGGACTCGACGACGAGGAGATCGCGTGGCGGAAGGAGTTCATCGGGTTCGACCGGGACGACGTCAGACGCCTGCAACGGTACGAGGAGGTGTTTGCGAACAACGCAGAACAGGTCGCAGACGACTTCTACGACAACCTGACCGACTACGAGGAGACCGTCGAGGTGATCGGCCGCTCGGAGAAGGGGATCGACGCGCTCAAGCGCACCCAGTCGGCGTATCTGACGACGCTCGCCGAGGGGGCATACGGGCAGGAGTACTTCCGTGAACGCGCCCGCATCGGCAAACTCCACGACATGTTGGAGATGCCGATGAAGTACTACCTCGGACAATACGGGGTATACTACGACCTCATCCTGCCGCTCGTCGGTGACGAACTCGTCGAGTCGGTGACCGACAGGCTCGGGTCCGCGGGCGGGGATGGCGTCGACGGCACGGCGGACGACTGCTTCCGCGACGACCTCGAAACCGCCGTGAGAGAGGAGGTAGACGACGTGATCGAGGACATCCTGTCGATACTGCGGATCGTAAACCTGGACATACAGGTGGTCACGGATACGTACATTCACTCCTACAACGAGCGGCTCGAGGCGGCGATACGGGAAAACGACCGGCTGATGTCGGAGGTCGAGTCGGACATAGAACAGCCCGTCAACGAACTCCGAGACACCTCCGACGACGTTACCGACAGCGCGACCGAGATCAGCGAAGCCGCAGCACAACAGTCGGACAATCTTGAGGAGGTGAGTTCGGAGGTATCGAGCCTCACCGCGACGGTCGAGGAGGTTGCCGCGACCGCAGAGGAAGTAGATAGGGTCAGCGAGCGGGCGAGAGCGATGGCACAGGAGGGACAGGAGTCGGCCGACGAGGCCGTCGCGGTGATGGACGACATCCACCGGACGGTTGACGCCGTGGGATCGGACGTGGACGACCTCCGAGGGCGGATCCAACGGATCGACGAGTTCGTCGAGAGCATCAACGGGATCGCCGACCAGACGAATCTGCTGGCGTTGAACGCGTCGATCGAGGCGGCCCGGGCGGGCGAGGCCGGCGACGGGTTCGGCGTAGTCGCCGACGAAATCAAATCCCTCGCTACGGAGTCGCAGTCGGAGGCCGCCGAGATCGAGGCGATGGTATCGGAGATCCAGGCGGACGCCGAGAAGACCGCCGCCAGTCTAAACGAGATGACAGAACAGGTGACACGCGGGATCACCGGTGTCGAGGAGAGTATGCGGAGCCTGTCGGACATCGTCGACGCGACCGCGGAAGCCGCCGACGGGATCGGCGAGGTCTCCGAAGCCACCGACGACCAGGCTGCGACGGCGGAGGAGATCTCCGCGATGGTCGACGAGGTCGCCGAACGGGCGGAGCAGGTCGCCACGGAGGTGGAGAACCTGGCGGCTGCAAACGAGGAACAGTCAGCGATGGTCACCGAGGTCGAGCGCTCGGTCGCCCGGTTGACCGAACGGGAGACGGCGACCGACGGCGGTGTGACCCGCGGCGACGGGGCGGACGCCGGCGAGGTGACCGTTCCGGCGGACCTGCCCGACGGGATGCCGGAGTTCGTCGTGGAGATGCTGTCCGAGGAACGGCTCCGGGAGATCGCACAGGGTGATGTCGAGCAGTTCGACGCGATGTAAGCCCAGCTACCGACACCCTTTTTTGATCCACCGCGGCACCTGAAGTATGGACGATATTCCGCGCTCGGACCCGCTGGCGGCCGTTTCGCCGCTCGACGGGCGGTACGCGGGCCGCACCGGACCCCTCGTACCGTACGCCAGCGAGGCGGCGCTGATGCGCGCGCGGCTCCGCGTCGAGGTCGAGTACCTGATCGCGCTGGCCGACCTCGACGCCACGCGGCTGTCGCTTTCCCCCCAGGAACGCAGCGACCTCCGGGCGGTCGTCGAGGGGTTCGACGCCGACGACGCCCGGCTGATCAAGCGGCTCGAAACCGAGGGGGCGGCGGGGTACGACGCGACGAACCACGACGTGAAAGCGGTGGAGTATTTCCTCCGGACCCGGAGTGAAGAGCGGCTCCACCCGTGGATCCACTTCGGGCTGACCTCCGAGGACGTGAACAACCTCGCCCACAGACTGTTGATCGGCCCCGCCGTCGAGGAGGTGCTGCTCCCCGCGCTCGCGGCCGTCCGCGACGAACTCGTCGCCCTCGCCCACGAGTACCGGGACACGCCGATGCTCGCCCGGACCCACGGTCAGCCCGCGACGCCGACCACGTTCGGCAAGGAGATGGCGGTGTACGCCGCGCGGCTCGGAAACGCAACGGGCCGGATCGCCGACGCGACGGGGAGCCTCTCCGGGAAGCTCGCGGGCGCCTCCGGCACCTACGCCGCCCACGTCGCCGCCTACCCCGGCGTCGACTGGCGGGCGTTCGCGCGGTCGTTCGTGACCGGTCTGGGGCTCGAACACACCGCCCTGTCGACGCAGGTGAACCCCTGCGACGACCTCGCGGCGACCTTCGACGCGCTGCGGGGTGCCAACAACGTCCTGCTGGACCTCGACCGCGACGTCTGGCTGTACGTCTCGGATCGCTACCTCGGCCAGGAGGCCGACGAGGGCGAGACCGGGTCCTCGACGATGCCGCACAAGGTGAACCCGATCGACTTCGAGAACTCCGAGGGGAACCTCTCGAAGGCCAACTCGGACCTGGAGTTTCTCGCGGACTACGTCACCACCTCCCGGCTCCAGCGGGACCTCTCGGACTCGACGGTGAAGCGCAACGTCGGCGCGGCGTTCGCCCACTGTCTCGTCGGCTACGGGAAGACCGAAGCGGGGCTCGGGAAGGTCGTGCCCAACGAGGTGGTGATGCGCGAGGACCTCGACGCCCACCCGGAGCTCATCGGCGAGGCGGTCCAGACGATCCTGCGCCGGGAAGGCGATACCGAGGCCTACGAGCGCGTCAAGCAACTCACCCGCGGGCGGGACGTGACGCTCGCGGACTTCCGGGACCTCTTCGACGACCTCGACGTGGACGACGACGTCCGCGCGGAGCTCCGGGGGCTCTCGCCCGCCGAGTACGTCGGGCTCGGCAACGAACTCGTCGACGACCTGGACGAGGCGTGACCCGCGTAATTAACTCGATGTGAAATAAATCTTTTATCGACTCGGGGGCTACGTGGGTGTATGCAGACCATCGCAGTCGAGCGGGGACGGGGCGAGCCGGCGGTCCTCGACCGGGAACGGCCGGAGCCGGCCGCCGGCGAGGTGCTGGTGCGGACGCTCCGGGTCGGCGTCGACGGGACCGACTTCGAGGTCATCGCCGGCAACCACGGCGAGTTCCCGGCGGGCGAGGATTTCCTCGTGTTGGGCCACGAGGCGGTCGGTGTCGTCGAGGACGGCGGCGGGACGGCGTTTTCCGCGGGCGACGTCGTCGTCCCGACGCTCCGTCGGCCCCCCGGCGGCGAGCGCAACGAGTTCTTCGAGCGCGGCGAGTCGGATATGGCCCCCGCCGGGAAGTACCACGAGCGGGGGATCGTCGGCGCGCACGGATACATGTCGGAGTACTTCGTGACCGACGCCGAGTTCCTGCTCGAAGTCCCGCCCGCGCTCGCCGACGTCGGGTTCCTGGTCGAACCCCTCTCGATCGCGGTGAAAGGGGTCGAACTCGCTACCGCCTCGCGGTCGTCGTTCACCTGGGAACCGGAGTCCGCGGCGGTGCTCGGCAACGGGAGCCTGGGGCTGCTCACGCTTGCGTACCTGAAACACGTCGAGGGGTACGACCGGCTCTACTGCCTCGGCCGTCGGGACCGCCCCGACCCGACGATCGAGATCATCGAGGAGTTGGGTGCGACCTACGTCGACTCCCGGGAGACGCCGGTGTCGGAGATCCCGGCGGCCCACGAGCCGATCGACTTGGTGTTCGAGGCGACGGGCTATGCGAAACACGCCTTCGAGACGATCGACGCGCTGGCACCGAACGGGGTCGGCGCCCTCCTAGGCGTCCCCGAGCCGTGGGAGTTCGAGGTCGACGGCGGCCGGCTCCACCGCGAGTTGGTGTTGCACAACAAGGCGCTCGTCGGCAGCGTGAACTCCCGGATACAGCACTTCGAGGCGGCCGCGGAGGCGCTTTCGGCGTTCCCGGAGTGGTTCCTCGACCGCCTGGTGACTGGGGTCTACGGCGTCGACGAGGTGGCCGCCGCGTTCGAGGACGACGACACCACTATAAAAACCGCCGTGCAATTCAGCGAGTATGAAGAACGTCGATGACCTGATCGCGAGCGCCGCCGAGCTCGCCGACCGGGGGCTCTCGAAAGGCGAGATCGCGGACGAACTGAACGTCTCCCGGGAGACGGCGAGCTGGCTCGTCGACCGCGGCGGGTCGGGCGAGTCGGCGACCGAGCCCGACCCCGCGGAGCCGACCGAGTCCGGGGGCGGTCCCCACGACATCCACGTCGACTGGAGCGCGGTCGGACGCGACTCCAGACGGCTCACGCAGGTGGGCCGGGCGATGGCGGATCTCCTCTCGAAGCAGGGCGAGGAGGTGGACCTGACCATCGGGATCGAGAAGGCGGGCGCCCCGCTCGCGACGGTGGTGTCCCAGGATCTCGACACGGATCTGGGGTCGTACGCCCCCGCGAAACACCAGTGGGACGAGGGCGACATCGACGACCTCGGCGGCTCCTTTTCCCGGAACTTCGCGGGGATCCGCGACCGGGACTGCTACGTGGTCGACGACATCGTGACCTCCGGGACCACGATGCGGGAGACCATCGACGCGATCCGCGCCGAGGGCGGCCGGCCGGTGGCGTGTGTCGTCGTCGTCGACAAGCAGGGCATCGAATCCATCGAGGACGTCCCGGTGTACTCGCTCATCGACGTCGTCCGCGTCGGCAACGACTGAGCCGGGACCCGGGGCGCCAGCCGTCGAGACGCGGCCGAATCGGCGGCGCCGGGACGCAACCCATTTGACCGCCGATCCCCTACATCGTGGTATGACGTTCCAGCCCGAATCGGAGCTGAGCAGCGAGGAGGTACAGGCGGCCGTCGACGACGCCATCGAATCGAACGACGTCGTCCTGTTTATGAAGGGCAACCGGCTGATGCCGCAGTGCGGCTACTCCCAGCGCGCGGTGAACCTCATCTCACAGTACGTCGAGGAGTTCGAGACCGTCGATACGCTGCCCGCCCTCGCGGAGTACCGGGCGGCGCTGGAGGAACACAGCGGGTGGGAGACCATCCCGCAGACCTTCGTCGACGGCGAGTTCGTCGGAGGCAGCGACATTCTGGCCGAACTCGACGAACGCGGGGAACTCGAGGAGACGCTGACGGCGTAGCGACCCCGCCACGGCTCACGCCCGATAAGGCCTGCGCCGGTCACACGGCGTCGAGGAGCGTTTCTCCGTCGCGGACGGTCGATCGAGTCCGCCACAGCGGCTGCCCTGCGGAACCGACCCCGTTACCGTTGATCATAGAAGGGTAGGCCATATAAGCCCGGGGTCCCTACTACTGGATAGGTACCGACGTCACGTCGCGTCCGCTTCGCGCGGGTACCACTCCCCCAATAACTATGTCAGGCCGCGTATACCGACTTCACTCGACACTGGAACTGCCCCTGGAAGATGTCGAAGAGTATCTGAACGGTGACCCGGACCTGCCCCCCGAGGTCGACGACGTGGAGGTGACCCGCCGCAACAACACGCTCATTCTCAAGGCCGTCGCCGCCGAGGACGATCTGAGCAAGTACACCCCGACCGCCCAACTGAAGGCGAGCATCACCGAAAACCGCGTCTACGAGGAGGAGCCCCCGCGGGCCGGCGCGCCGCGGTGGGACGAGGAGGAGGAGGAGATCCCCTCCGAACTCGTCGAGTTCGCGTGCTTCAAGGGCGACCGGGAGACGGTGCTACAGAACACCGCGCTCCAGTATCCGATGTTTCTGGTCCTCCGGGAGATCGCACTCCGTGCGGAGAAGGGGACACTCACCGCGATCACGGAGGTCGACGGCGAACTCGCGGCCCACCGGATCGTGGAGGGCGAGGAACGGCCCGCGAGCATCGAGGTCGTCGAGAACCCCGCCCAGGGCGAGGGCGGGTCGAACGGCGTGAACTGGCGCGATAATAAGTTCATCTCGGATTAACCCCGGCGTCGGTCGCGGTGCGTGTCGCCACGCCCGACAGTATCTTTATTTCCGTTCCGTCCGCGACATCGGATATGCACGCGGACGCGTCGACCCGGGGGTGGACGGCCCGTGAGTGACGCCGAGACGGAGGTCCGCGCGTACACGCTGCGACTGGAGCTGGTCGACGAACCCGGGGAGTTGCTGCGGGCGCTCCGCCCGGTCGCCGACCACGGCGGCAACCTGCTGTCGATCTTTCACGAGCGGGGGAACGTCACGCCGCGGGGCCACATCCCGGTCGAGGTCGACGTGGAGGCGACGCCGGACCGCTTCGAGCGGATCATCGACGACCTCCGCGAGGCCGGGATCAACGTGATCCAGGCGGGCACCGAGCGGTACAGCGAGGAGGTCACGGTGGTGCTGTCGGGGCACGTCATCGAGACCGACCTCTCGGATACGCTCTCGCGGATCCGCGGGTCGACGACGGCGACGGTGACGGATCTGGCGGTCGCGGCGACAGAGGGAACCGCCGACGTCTCCAGCGCCCGGCTGGGGATCTCCGCGGAGGCCGGCACGATCGAGGGAGTGTTGGAACTGCTCCGGACCGTCGCCGCCGAGAAGGACCTCGAACTGATCGAGCCGCTTCCGGGCGGGTCGCGGGGCTGAGCCGCCCCGCCTGCGACGCCGGCGACGCGCTCAGTTCGGGAGCGACAGCCCCGAAGGTGTCGAGACGTCGTCGCCGAGCCCCTCAGTGGCCGGCGCGTCCCCGTCGATCCGCGTAGCGTCGACGAGCGCCCGGAGCGTCCGCAACGGGAACTGTCCGGGCGCGTATTCGCTTTCGTCGTCCGCCAGCGGCGCGTAGCCCAGCTTCGAGCCGTAGACGTGGCCGACGACGCGGGTGTGGCTCCCGAGCTCGCCCATCGCGATCCCGGCGGCGTCGATCCCGGCCTGCGTCGCCTCGTGGAGGGCGCCCAGAAGCGTGAGGGTGTCCGAGGGGTCGTTCGGGAACGTCGCGACCTTCGCGACGTCGCCGTAGTCCGCACACTGGTCGATTATCGCCATCAGGACCTCCCGCTCCGGCGTCGCGTCGAAGTCGTGGTGGGAGACGATGAGGTCGACGTCGTTCCCGCGGAACTCCCCGGTCAGCCACTCCGTCGCCCGGACGGTTTCGAGTTCGATGTCGACGTACGCGACGGCGTCGAACCGGGAGGCCGCAAAGAGGGCGTCCAGCCGGCCGGCGTCGCGGGCCTTCCCGCCGAACCACTGGTTCCGGTTGGTGGCGAGGATCGGGAGCTCGCCGTCGTAGGCCTCCAGCTGTGCGATCGGATCCGTCGCCTTGTCCATCCGGAATTCGACGAGATCCGCCGCCCCACGCGCCTCCGGCTCCCGTGTGAGATCGTTGGTCGTGGCCGCGAGAGCGAAGTCGTCGATGGTCATGTCACGCGGTACCACCCAGCTGCACATAAATTTGCTTATGCGGTCGACCGCACCCCGGTTCGGGACCGGATTTTATCCCCTCGGGACCGAAGACGCAGTCGTGATCGACCGAGGGAGCATCCGGGCCGGGAGCCCGGCGGTGGAGGTCGTACTCGACGCCGTCGCGGCCGGGATCGACGCCGCCCGACCGGGGACCGTCCTTCGGGACGCCGTCGGGGTCAAGGACGGGGGGCTCACCGTCGGCAACGCCGCGTACGACCTCGCGGCATACGACGAGGTGCTTTTCCTCGGCGGCGGCAACGCGGCGGGTCGGGTCGCGAGCCACCTGCCCGAACGCTTGGGTCCGGCCCGCTCCGGCGGGGTGGTCGTGACTGACGACCCCGTTCCCGTCGACGGCGTCGACGTCGTCGAAGGCACCCACCCCGTCCCGAGCGAGCCCAACCGCGAGGGCACGCGCCGGCTGCTGGAGCGCGCCCGGGCGGCCGACGGCGACACCCTCGTCGTGGTCGCAGTGACCGGCGGGGGTAGCGCGCTGCTCGCCGCGCCCGTCGAGGGGGTGACACTTGCCGACCTCCGGGAGCTCACCGACGTCTTAGTCCGCTCGGGCGCGCCGATCGACCGGATCAACGCCGTCCGGAAGCACGTCTCGGCGGTGAAAGGCGGACGCCTCGCCCGGGCGCTCACACCGGCGACGACTGTCGGTGTCGTCTTCAGCGACGTGACCGCCGACGACCCCTCGGTGGTCGGAAGCGGCCCGATCTCCCCGGACCCGACGAGCTACGACGACGCACTGACCGTGCTCTCGGAGTACGACGTCGACGCCCCGGAGTCGGTGACGCAGCACCTCGAACGGGGCGCGGCCGGCGAGGTCGCTGAGACGCCCGCAGCCGACGATCCGGCCTTCGACGACGTGTCGGTCCACGTCCTCGCGAACAACGCCACCGCGGTCGGGGCCGCGCGGGAAGCGTGTGCGGACCGCGGGTTCGAGCCGCTCGTCCTGTCGTCGTCGGTTCGTGGCGCATCGCAGGCGGCCGCGGTGACCCACGTTGCGGTCGCCGAGGAGGTTCGTCGACGCGGCGACCCCGTCGAACCGCCCGCGGCGATCCTCTCCGGCGGGGAGACCACCGTCGCGGTCGGCAAGAGCGGGGGGACCGGCGGGCCGAACCAGGAGTTCGCGCTGCGGGCGGCGGTCGACCTTCCGGCCCGGACGGTCTGCTGTGCCGTCGACACCGACGGCCGCGACGGCCCGACCGACGCGGCGGGCGCGGTCGTCGACCCCGACACCGTCGACGACCGGCGCAGCGCCCGAGAAGCGCTCGCGGCACACGACGTACACGGCTACCTGGAGGAGCGGGGAGCGCTCGTCCGGACCGGCACGACCGGCACCAACGTCAACGACCTCCGGGTGCTCCTGGTCCCGGAGTGAGGAGGGTTTCCGGCAGTGTTCGGATCGGCTGGTGTCGTGTGAGCACTGAGTGCTCGAGCCGGTCGTCGACGATTGTTGGGCAGCGCACTAAAGTAGTTTTTCTTATTATTTTCCTTTCATACAATACTTTTTATCATTGTCTCGGCGTTGCTCGCGCCTACAATCGGATCCGTGTCCCTGGCTGACTTGCTGTAGTCACGTAGTGTCGTTGACGAAGGATACGGCGTCGTCGACATCGAATTATTACGTAGGTTATCAAAAATCGCCGCTGAAGCGTTCGTTATCCACAGCTATTCCTGTCCGGTCAGCCGAACCGGGATCCGGCGGCCGACCGCATGCGGCCCGCAGGTTGGTTCCACTCGTTCGATTGTGGACGGTTCCGCCGAGCCCGTCCCCGAACTAAACATAAATAAAATTAGTAGTGTTTAAAATTGGTGTTTAATCGAAAAACGACTAACCACTGTGCCGTATCATCCGTCAGAGTGTGGCTCGTGTTCACCGGCCGCGGATCCGGCAACGTGTGGGTTTCCCGCCCTAAGAGGATCGAAACGTCACTTCAGCCCGGCATCGCGGAGCGCCGAGTGCGGAAGCTCCCGCCCCTCGATGCCCGCCTCGACGTTCGCCGCGGCCATCTCCGCCATCCGGTCTCTGGTCCCGACGCTGGCGCTTCCGACGTGCGGGGTGACCACCAGCCGCTCCGGGGCGTGCCGGAGGAGTGGGTGCTCGGCCGGCAGCGGTTCGGGATCGGTGACGTCGAGGCCCGCACGGCCGATCCACCCGCGTTCCAGCGCGGTGTCCAAGGCGTCGGTGTCGACGACCCCGCCGCGGCTGGTGTTGAGCAGGATCGCGTCGTCGTCCATCCGCCGGAGTTCCGCTTCGCCGATCCACTCCTCCGTTGCCTGGGTCAGCGGGACGTGCAGCGAGACGACGTCGCTGTCGACCAAGAGGCGATCCCGGTCGACGTAGGTGGCGTCGACGCCGACGTCTCCGAGTTCGGCCTCGCGGCCGGGCTTGCGGTTCGGGCCGGTGTACACCACGTCCATTCCGAACCCAGCGGTCCGGCGGGCGACCGCGGTTCCGATCTTCCCGAGCCCGACGATCCCGAGGGTGGATCCGTGGACGTCGGCGCCGGTCAAAAGCGTCGGCCCCCACACCTCCCACTCGCCGGCCTCGACGTACGCGTGGGCCTCGACGGTCCGGCGGGCACACGAAAGCAGCAGCGCCCACGTCAGGTCCGCGGTCGTCTCGGTGAGAACGCCGGGCGTGTGGCCGACGGCGATGCCCCGCTCGGCCGCTGCGGCGAGGTCAATGTGATCGTACCCCACGGAGAAGGTGCTGACAACCGAGAGGTCGGGTGAGGCATCGAGCACGTCGCCATCGACGTCGTCGGAGAGGAGACAGACGAGCCCGTCGGCATCGAGTTTCCGCAACCGGGCGCGAACCTCCGCCTGATCCGGCGGCAACTTCTCGGTGCGGACGACGACCTCGTACCGTTCCCGGAGGGTTTCGAGCCCGACTTCGGGAATCTCGCGCGTGACGTAGACGGTTGGCGTATGGGTCATTGTGGTCATCTCACCGCGGGTGGACATATCCCCTTCGGAGTCGGACCGACAGATTGTACTCGACACTCACGGTGACGAACAGGTCGGCGTCGCCGTAGACAGAACTTCACTTCGAGGGGGCCGAACAGCGCCTGCGAGCTGTGCGAACTTGAGGATACAGCAATTACAATAACGAGCGTACGTTTGTTATGCCAATAGTAATTCGGATCCGGATACCAATACGTGGCACAATACGAAGTCTGCGTTCGAATTAATAGAACGGCATATCCTACGCTGTCGGATCCGCGCTGGGGGTCCGGAGACGGTGGCACCCCGGAGGGCCGGCCGTCAGTAGGTGTGTCCGTGCTGGTGGTTGAGCTCGATCACGTTCCGTGCTCTGGAGAGAATGTCGGGCAAGTCCTCGTTGAACAGGCTGCCGTTGAGCCGTTTCGCCGGTCCCGCGACGCTGATCGCACCGAGGACATTACCCTCAGCGGTGGTGATCGGAACCCCCACTCCGTGGATCCCGTCGATCGACTCCTCGCGGTTGAACGCCACACCCTCCTCGCGGACATTCCGCAACGCGTCCTTCAGTTCCGCCCGCGACGTGATCGTCCGTTCGGCGGTCTCCGGCAGTCCGTGGCGGTCGATTATGTCGTCCACCCGTTCCTCATCGTACCGGGACAGCATCGCTTTGCCGAGCGCGCGGTTGTGTAAGCTCGCGGACCCGCCGATCGGAGCATCGATATCGAGGGCGTTGGAGCCGCCTCGTTTGTACAGATACACCCCCAGCCCGCGCTGTTCGACCGAGAGGATCGCCAACTCCCCGGTCTCGTCGGCCAACTTGTCGATCTCCTCCTTGGCCGCGTCGAACAGCGGTTCCCGGCGACGCGTCTCCAGACCCATCTTGAGAAAGGAGAGTCCGAGCCCGTACCGCGTCCCGTCTTTCGTGACGAATCCGTTCTGTCGGAGCGTACTGAGGTGGTAGTGGGCGGTGCTCTTGGCGATGTCGAGTGTCCCTGCTACCTCCGTCACACCCATCGGTCCCTCGCGGTCCAGCACCGAGATTATGTCTAAGAGCGTGGAGGGGTGTTCTTGCTCGGAACGCGTTGATTTCATACTCGGATACAGTAGGCAATCGATCATAAACATTCGGGTGATTCGAACGCGGAGGTGTCCGATGTGTCGAGGCCAACCACCCGGGTAACACGGCTATGTAGCACTACGAACGACGTGCCGAACTCGGAGGGTAGTTTCAATGTGACCAGTTCGTTCGAACTATCGAAATGTGTTATCAGTTGTCGGCCCGGTACCGCGGCTGGACGTCCATCAGCCACTGGCGGGAGGTTCCCGTCGAATTTTGAACGCTTCGCGCAAAGATTTAAATATCGCAACCTGTGATCAGTTTGGTGTATGTCACTGGAGCAGCTAGGTCAGCAGGACAAGGACATCCTTATCGACGGTGTGTGGAGCGGTGCGGAGGAACGGGCGGAGGTACGGCATCCGTACGAGGGGGCGGTCGTGGGATCGGTCCCGCTCGTCGGCGCGGACAGGGTGACAGAAGCCATCGAAGCAGCGGACGCGGCCGTCGACGCGTCGTCGCTTTCGGCCTACGACCGCTACGAGTTACTCACGGCGGCCGCCGATCGTGTCGAAGATCGGCTCGAGGAGATCGCCCAGATCGTCACAAGCGAGGAGGGAAAGCCGATCACGGAAGCGAGAAACGAGGTCGACAGGACCGCCCAGACGCTACGATTGTCGGCCGAGGAGGCCAAGCGGCAGTTCGGGGAGTACGTCCCGATGGATCCACAGAAGGGAATGGCGCGGGACCACTGTTTCACCCAGCGGGAACCGCTCGGGGTCGTCGCCGCCATCACGCCGTTCAACTTCCCGATCATGCTGATGGCGCACAAGGTCGGCCCGGCACTCGCGGCCGGAAACGCCGTTGTCGGGAAGCCAGCGACCGATACCCCGCTCTCGTCGATCGCGCTCTTCGAGTGTTTAGACGAGGCCGCAGCGGAGGTCGGAGCACCTGACGGGCTTATAAACGTCGTGACGGGCAGCGGCTCCACCGTGGGTGACGTCTTCCTCGATCACGACGCGGTCGAGGCGATATCCTTCACCGGCTCAACCGCTGTGGGGAAGTATCTCGCGGACAACAGCGGAATGAAGGAGATCACCCTCGAGCTCGGCGGGAACGACCCCACGATCGTCTGGCACGATACCGACCTCGAATCGGCCGCAGAGCAAGTCGTCGGCGGCGCCTGCTCAAACGGCGGCCAGGTGTGTAACAGCGTCGAGCGTGTGCTCGTTGAGGAAAGCATCGAAGACGAATTCATCGAGGAGGTCGTCGACGCGGCTGCCGACATCACGGTCGGGAATCCGCACAACGAGGACACTGACCTCGGAGCGATGGTCACCGATGACGAGTTCGAGAGCACCGTCGAGCTGTTTGAAGAGACGCTCGAGCAGGGTGCGAGAGTGGAGTACGGCGGGAACTACGGCGGTGACCTCGGTGATCGCGTCTTCGAGCCGACGGTGCTGTCGGACGTGACTCCGGATATGCCTGCTGCGACCGAGGAGGTGTTCGGACCGGTGATCCCCGTGATTCCGGTTGACAGCTTCGAGGAAGCCATCGAGGAAGCCAACAACACCAACTACGGTCTGGAGGCCGGGCTGTTCACGCAGGATATCGACCGCGCCAAACAGGCCGCCGACCGGATCGACGCCGGCGGTGTCAACATCAACACGGTTAGCGGGTTCCGGACGGATCACATGCCCTACGGCGGGTTCAAAGACAGCGGTAAAGGAAAGGAGGGTATCAAATACGCGACGAAACACTTCAGCCGGGAGAAGTTGGTCGGGTTCCATCCCGGAATAAACGAGTAAACCGAACCCGAGCCGTCGTCGTGGGTTCCACCACCGGCGACAGGAGGAGCGTTCACTGCCGACCCGCGTAGGCGAGGAGTCGTATCGTCGCGTTTGCAAGTCACTCGATCGCGCGACGGTGGACGATCGGATGCGACTCGATTGGAGACACTACTGTACTTCAGTGCCGTAAACCGTGTCAGAACCCGTGGGGATGGACCGTCGCCCGGTACGCCTCGCCGGATTCCTGCGCCTCGTATGCGTCCTCGGCGTTCTCGAAGGTCGTTTTGTAGTTGAAGAGTTTCCGGAACGGAACCTCGTCTTCGAGCTGGTCGATCAGTTCGATGGCGGACTCGAACTGGGTCGGCGGATACGCCAGGCTCCCGTAGATGTTCAGTTCCTTCTGGACGATCCGCGTCGGGTTGATTTCACACTCGCCGTTGTATGCGAAGTGGCCGGCTTCGACGTAGGTGCCGCCGTCGTGCGGGAGCTCCAGCCCTTGTTTGATCGCCTGGGGAACGCCGGCCGCCTCGATCACGACGTCGGGGCCGACGTTTCCGTTCGTGAGCTGCTTGACCGTCGTGACCAGTTCGTCGGAGTCGTGCTCGGTCAGGTCGATGAGATCGGTCGCGCCGAACTCCTCGGCCAGCTTCAGGCGTTCGTCTATGGCGTCGATCGCGATGATCTGTCCGGCGCCCGCGGCCTTCGCCGAACAGATTGCGAAGAGCCCCACGGGACCCGCACCCTGCACCGCGACGCTCCGGCCGATGCCGAACCCCTCGCGTATGTGCGGAATCCCCGGCTGCATCGAGCGCTCGAAGGCGTGCATCCCGACCGACAGCGGTTCGATCAGCGCGCCCAGTTCCACGTCCATCCCGTCGGGGAGGCGGTAGTACGCGGCCTTCGGCGGCAACACGACGTGTTGACTCATCCCGCCGGCGTACTGCTCGTCGACGTTGTCGAAGCCGAACCTGTCGGGATCCTTGCTCAGCCGGGGCCGACCGGGCATATTCCGGGCGTACCAGTCGTCGCTCCCGCCGGGCATCGCCGGAACAACCGCCAAGTTGTCGCCCTCCTCGATTTCGGCGCCCTTCGAGTCTTCCTCGACGTTTTCTCCGACGTTCCTTATCGTCCCCGCGAACTCGTGTCCTGGAACGACGGGGAACTCGAGATCCATTCCGCCGTTGTACATATGTACGTCGGTCCCACAGATTCCGGAGAGTTCGACGCGGAGAAGGACGTCGTCCGGACCCGGATCCGGAATTTCAATCTCCCGTCGTTCCACTCTCCCAGGTTCATTCATTACTATTGCGGTAGTCTGCATCACAGTTCCTCTCCAGAACACTGTTATATAAATCTTTTTGCAGACGCCCCGACGGGGCGGCTATATATCAGTAATCCGGTATATTTATATTTATCATTTTCCACTATATTTATTAATGAGTAACATAGTTCAGAGTGTATGTCACGTGATAGTGGCGTATCCAGGCGAAAGCTACTCAAGACTGCCGGAACAGCAAGCGCCGTTGGAGTCGGGTTGGCCGGCTGTTCAAGCGGTGGCAGTGGCGGTGGAGGATCGACTGAAGAAAGCGGCGGCGAGGAGGAAATGACGAGCGGCGGCGACACCGACAGTAACTCGGGTGGGTCGGAGCCGGAGCTTCAGTTGACGATCGGTGGTGTGATGTCCCCGCCGGGAAGCGCGTGGAACGGGGAACAGCCGTCCGGCCACTGGGAGTTCGAAAAGCGGGTTGAAGAACGGACCGACGGCCGCATCCAGGTTGACAACGTCGCCGAGGGAGAGCTCTGTGGCGAACTGACCTGTCCGGAGAAGGTCTCGCAGGGAACTGTCGAGATCGGGAGCGCCTCGATCGGGAACTCCACGAAGTTCTACCCG
Source organism: Halobellus ruber (assembly GCF_014212355.1). NCBI lineage: Archaea > Methanobacteriati > Methanobacteriota > Halobacteria > Halobacteriales > Haloferacaceae > Halobellus > Halobellus ruber. The sequence continues at coordinate 162,277 of NZ_JACKXD010000006.1, read as the reverse complement.
ATGAACGACATCTGGATGCTCCCGTTCACGTTCCCGAGCCCACAGTCGCTCGGGTACGTCCACCAGAAGGCCGAGACGTGGGAGCAGTGGTGGGTCCCGTTCGCACAGGAGTTCGGCGTCGTCCCGCTGTGGATGCACGCGCCCACGCTCCGGTCGATCAACATCGGTCTGGACAGGTCGGACAGCAAGGACTCCGCCCACAGAGCACCAGCCGATGTCGAAGGGATGGACTGCCGGCGGACCGGGAGCCAGGTGTCCGGGATCGCCCTCAGCGAGTGGGGTATGAACCCGGTTTCGGTCTCCTGGGCCGACAGCCTGCAGGGGCTTCGCACCGGCGTCGTCGGCGGGATGGAGGCGGCAATCTCGCCGGTGTGCGCGTACGGCGGGAACATGGCCGACTCGCTGGGCGAGAGCGTCCACAACCGGTGGACGATCCACAACGACGTGAAGTGGGCCAGCGTGGAGTGGCTCAAGAGCCTCTCCGAGGAGAACCGGACCATCATCGCCGAGGAATCCCGGACGCTGTACCGGGACCTCGTCCGCAGGAACCGCCAAATCCATCAAGAGGTCCTCGGCACCTACACCGACGATCCGCCGGAGGAGGCGGCCATCGTCGAGCACGACCTCCAAGTGAACTACATCGAGGGCGACGAACAACAGCAGTGGGCGGATATGGTCACGTACGACCAGAACCCCGATCTGTATACTGACGTGATCGAGAGCGCCGACCAGATCGGCGTCGACGGGGAGGCGTTCCACGAGTATCTCCACGACTCCGCGCGGGAGTCGGCCGTTCCTGACGGCTTCTACGGCGACAGTTACACCATCGACGCGTGGTGGGACGATTATCTTCAAGAGATGTGAACCCGTCACTCTGAGTTGAATCTATGAATACTACTATTCTCAGGAAGTTAGAGCGCAACTTCGAGGGGTACATTGGAACGAGTATGCTGTTCGCGTACACCGGTCTTATCGGTTATACGATACTTTCGCGATCAGCACCGTGGGATCCACCGACGTACACGCTAACGGTGACGCTGTATCTCTTCACGTGGATGACGTGGCTAGCCGCAGGCTGGGCGATCCGTCACGACTCCCATTTCCGGTTTACGCTACTGCGAGAGAACCTCTCGCCGCAGGCCAACTACCTGCTTCGGTATATCGATCTCGTCGGGTGGGTCTTTTTCGCCACCATCGTTGCCTGGTACATCTTCGAGACGCTCCAGCGACGGCTCGAATCGGGGCGGGAGATATTGGGGACGCCGATCCCGCTGTGGACGGCCTATCTGGCTGTCTTCGTCGGAATGATCCTCATCATCGTCAGGGCGCTACAAAAGGCGATACTGGTTCGGCGGCAGTACAAGAACGACGAGGACATCACCCCAACGTCGAAGGTTGATATATGATCCTCCAACTGCTCTCGACGGGGGAGATCCTCATTCTCGCGACCGTCGTATGTGTGATACTGTTCCTGATCGGACTGCCGATCTACCTCGTGTTCGGCTTCTGGGGGCTGATCTACCACGCCACCTCGGAGAGCTTCCCGATCAGCAACATCGCACTTGAACACTACGACGTGCTACAGACCTTCCCGTTCACCGCGATCCCGTTGTTCATCCTCGTCGGAGATCTGATATACGAGTCCGGGATCGCGGCGGAAGTCGTCGATTTCACCAAGGAGACGATCGGATGGTGGCCGGGGTCGACCGGCAACACTGCGATCGGAACGGCATCGATATTCTCGGCGATCACCGGATCCAACGCCGCGACGACGGCGTCAGTCGGGAACGCGTTATACCCGCAGATGCAAAACGAGGGGTACAAGGACACCTACGCCGCAGGAACGATCGCCGCCGGTGGCGTGCTCGGGGCCATCATCCCGCCAAGCATCCTGCTGATAATCTACGGGGTCGCGTTCGGCGTCTCTATCATCGACCTGTTCAAAGCCGGGATCGCGCCAGGCATCGGTATGCTGATCGTCCTCGTCGGGATCAACACCTACTATTCGAAGAAGGAAGACTACGGTTCCCAAACGACTCCCGGGATCAACCCCCTCAAGATAATCAAAGCGGGGTGGCGTGCGAAGATCGGGATCGGGACGATCGTCATCCTCCTCGGGGGGATCTTCGCGGGAATCTTCACCCCCACCGAGTCCGCCGCCGTGGCGGTCATCTACATTCTCGCTCTATCCGTCGGGACGGGTCGGATCTCGTCGTTCGAGGAGATCCTGCGCGCCTCGTTCTCGTCGCTCCTGTTGCTCGGGGTCATCATCCCGATGGTCGTCACCTCGGTGTTGATCCAACAGAGCATGTCGAACCTGGGGCTCCAGACGACGATCGCCAACGCGGTCATCGGGCTCCAAAACGAGTTCCTGATCCTCCTTGCGATCCTCGCCATCATCTGGATCGCCGGAACCGTGATGGACGCGACACCGAACCTGCTCCTCACGGCACCGATGCTGGCCCCGGCGGCAGCCGAGATCGGGTGGGGGCCCATCGTCTGGGGGATGATATTTATGATGGGCGATTCCGTGGGGTTCATCACCCCACCGTACGGGCTGAACCTGTACATCATCAGCGGGATCGCGGAGATCGACTACATCAGGGTCGCCCGGGCGGTCGTCCCGTATCTGCTGGGGCTGGTCGCCGTCTGGATCGGATACGCCGTGATACACCTGTATGTTATATAGTGATTACTCTCATACGGGTCGTTGTAACAACGTACCAGTCATCGCCGACCCGTGCGGGCGATGACCGGTAATTGACTACACCGGTCCGCATCACTATAGTAGCGTTTGCAACTGGTTGCACATCCGATCGCACGACGGTGTGCGATCGAGTGAGCGAAGACTGCCAAACGCTACGATATTTCCCGCCGAGCGCCATCCCCGTTGACGGCGCTCAGCGGTAAGAAACGGGAGTAGTCGTTGTACGACAGTATCATTTTCCCCAATCACCGCATCGGAACGCGGGGATCGGTCACCGCTCGGGGGCGTTCGAGCGCGACCGGCGGCGTCAGTTGTACACCCTCGAACCCACCTGGTTCTCCCTGACGTACTCCCAGTCGTAGTCGACTCCCAGTCCCGGCCCGTCGGGGACGCCGACGGTTCCGTCCGAATCGATCGTGTCGATTCGGTCGGTGTACCCGCCCTGGTACACCGGCGACTCCGTGTGTGGCAGCGGGGAGTCCGGATGAACCAATCCGAGTTCGTAGTAGTTCGAGTTGCGGGTCGCTGCCATACAGTGGCGCTGGGCCGGCCCGGCGAGGTGGTACTCCACGTCGAGTCCGTGGCCCTCGGCGGCACGGGCGATCTTCATCGCGCCGGTGATTCCGCCGTCCCAGTCGGGGTCGGCCCGGGCGAAGTCGGTCGCCCCGGCGTCGAGGAAGTCCACGGTGGGTTCCAACCCCCGCACGAGTTCGGTCTGCAACAGCGGCGTGTCGATCCGCTCCCCGAGCCGCTTGTGGGCGTGTTGGGACTGTCCGCCGTCTTTGAGCGGATCCTCGTACCAGAAGTAGTCGTACTCGTCGCACGCCCGCCCGACCGTGACCGCGTCGGCGAACGTCTCGTAGGAACACACCGGGTCGTGCATCAGCCGCATCCGGTCGCCGACGCGCTCGCCGACCGCGCGGATCAACTCGACCTCCTCTCGGATGTCGGACCGCCCCTCCCCGGTCCAGGTGTGGGTTTTGAACGCCGGGTAGCCGTGATCCAGACACGTCTCCGCGAAGTCCGCGAACGCCTCCGGGGAGTCGAACCCGCGCTCCCGTTCGGCGAAGTACGTCGACGCGTACGCGGGCAGTCGTTCCCGGTAGGTCCCGAGCAGTTCGTGGACCGGCGCGCCGTAGTGCTTGCCGGCGAGGTCCCACAGCGCGATGTCGATCGGCCCCAACCCCATCTGGTCGTACTTTCGGAGGATGCCCCGCAACGCGTCCCAGTGTTTCTCCCGTTTCAGTGGGTCGCGACCCAGTAAGTACTCCCCACAGAGGTCGATTTGTGCCAACCCGACGCCCGTCGCGCCGATATACTCCCCGCGGAGTCCCGTGTCCGTGGTGATCCGAACGCCGTGGGCGGTGCGTTCGTACGTTTCACCCGGGGAGTACACTAGCTTTCCCGCAGTCGGGTCCCGCTTGGCGTCGTCGACAGGGTACGTAAACGATACAGTCTCGATTTCGGCGATCTTCGGACACATTGGTACAGTCGACGGCCGGTCGGTCTGCGGTCGGATCCCCCGCGGCAGGAGGCTCCCTACACCGGTCGGTGCGGCCGTGCCGTCACGACAGCCGCAACGCGACACCGACGTATATATTTTATTCGGAGCGGACTGTGATACGGACATCGAGATCACGCCACGACGACCCGCAGATGTATCGTTGAGGCCAGTGAATGTATAAGAAGAACATACGTATTGATTGAATAAAATTGATAGAGATGTAATATTTTATTTCGTTCCAGAACGATTTTCTGACTTTCAGATGTTTTTACAGTACTTTACTAATTTCATAACTCTTATACCATATTCGAATGTTATTTCCACTGTTATTTCTTGCCGGCCGGCGGCGGGACCGTGTCGATTACAAAAAGACTTTATCGGATCTAATTATATGTAATTATACGATGCCAGACTTCCCCGACTACCTCGACGTCGACTACACCGACGGCGAAGGCGAGACGCCCGCGGACTATCCCACGATCGAGGACAAGATCGAGAAGGCCATCGAGGTCACGAAGCGCGGCCTCGAAGGGTACCGCAACCCCGCGGTGATGTGGACCGGCGGCAAGGATTCGACGCTCACGCTGTACTTCATCAAGGAGGTCGCAGAACGGTACGACCTCGAGGTCCCGCCGGCGGTGTTCATCGACCACTTCCAGCATTTCGACGAGATCCACGACTTCGTCGACCGGTGGGCCGAGGCGTGGGACTTAGACGTCGTCTACGCCCGCAACGAGGACGTCGGCGCCTACGTCGACGACCACGACCTCGAACCCGGCGACGACATTCCCGTGTCGGCGCTCTCGGAGCACAACCAGCACCACGTCCGGGAGCTGCTGGAGTACGACGAGGACACCTTCCCGTTCCTGCTCGACACCTACGTGGGCAACCACCTGCTGAAGACCGTCGCGCTGAACGACGCCCTCGAGTCCCACGACATCGACGGCGTCATCTCCGGCGTGCGCTGGGACGAACAGGAGGCCCGCGCCGACGAGACGTTCTTCTCGCCGCGGCACGACCCCGACATCTACCCGCCCCACGACCGCATCCAGCCCATCCTCCAGTTCGACGAGGCCGCCGTCTGGGAGGCGTTTTGGAACTTCGTGGTGCCGGACACCGTCGAAGGCTTCCCCGAGGAGGGATACGTGCCCGAGAGCGCCGACGACCTCCCGAACGGGCTCACGATGGCCGACGTCCCCATCTCGCCGAAGTACTTCGCGGGCTTCCGGTCGCTCGGCAGCGAGGTCTCGACCGACAAGACCACCGACGAACCGGCGTGGCTCCAGGATGTGGAGAACACCACGGAGCGCGCGGGCCGCGCCCAGGACAAGGAGGACCTGATGGAGCGGCTTCGCGACCTCGGGTATATGTGACTCGGGACGCACGTCGGACAGGGGGATATGTGGCCGCTCGGCAGGCCGGATAGCCCTACGGATCCGTTGCGATCGGTCGGTACACGTACCCCGTAGGAAACAACCCGTCAGTTGTGACGGGAAGGAAAGAGAGGTTCGGCGCCCGAGTGGGGTTTCCGGTCTGCCGGAGCCGAGTCGCTCGCTCGCGGATGTGGTTGGACTGCAGGCATATCGGACAGAGCCAACGAGCTGTTGGCACGGTGTCGGGCGATTAGCTGCCCCGCGTCTTACTTCTGTCTCACTGAGATCCTTATACATAGGCAGCATATGACGGTGTATGTCACACGAGGGGAACAAGTCGCCTGACGCGTCCGCGGGGTCGTCAACCGGCGAAGTGGGTGAGATCCTGTTGCGACCGGGTATTCGAGAGTCCGGGGACCCGTCCCCGCCGCCTGGTTGTTCTCGCACTGAAACGGGTGAGTGTCGAAACGGAAGCCGGCGTGATGGTCCGGGGAGGAGACGAGACGGCGTCGGCCGAGATCGACCTATACCACTGCCACCTGCCGAAACTGGCCGAAGCGGAGTACGTCGAATGGGATCCCGGCACCGGCGAGATCTCCGCGGGACCACGCTTCGACGAGGTCGAACCGCTGCTCGAGTTCACCGAACGCCACGCCGACGAACTTCCTCCCGGCTGGCCGTGAGGCGTCCTCTCGTAGCGACGAGTGTAGAGGGATAACTCAGGGCTTGAGCGGCGCAGGACCGGGAGTGAGGCCCGGAGGGAAGCGAACTGCCGAGTGCATCCTGTCTACCGCAACGGGCGGTCCGGCGAGGCTTTCAGTACCGAGTCACGATCGACGCCAGTCTCTCCCGGCCGGACTGTGGCTGTCACTGTACCGGCGCGTCGACGGCCGCGGCGACATCCGTCCGCCACCCCTTTGTGAGCCCGCTGCCAGGTAGCGAGCGATGACAGCGCCACGGATCCGGACTACTCACGTCGGAAGCCTTCCCCGGTCGGAGCGGCTGCGAGGGTTACTGACCGATCCGGAGGGACGCGAGGAGTCGGCCTTCGAGGACGCAGTCGCCGAGTCGGTCCGGGAGGTCGTCCGCCGGCAGGCCGAGGCCGGGATCGATGTCGCGAACGACGGCGAACAGAGCCGGATCGCCTACTCCGTCGACGTCACGAACCGGCTGTCGGGGTTCGGCGAGGGGACCGTCGAGCGGGCCTGGCCCGCCGACCTCGACGACTACCCGGAGTACGCCCGGGAGCTTCTGGGTGACACCGAGAACATCGGCGGGCCGGTAGCGACGGGGCCGATCGAGTACGTCGGCGAGGACGCCCTCCGGCGCGACCTCGCCCGGTTCGACGACGCTACGGCGACCGAGGGCGTCGACTTCCCCGCGCGGTTTCACACCGCCCCGTCGCCGGGCGCAGTCCTCCGGTTCACCGAGACCGAGTACCACGACTCCCCCGAAGCGTACGTCTTCGACCTCGCGGAGGCACTCGAAACCGAGTACGAACTCATCGCCGAGACGGGCGCGATCCTCCAGATCGACGCCCCGGACCTGCTCGCGGGCTTCACGCTCACCTACAAGGACGACTCGGTCGACGAGTTCCGCGAACGGGTGGAGACGCACGTCGAGGCGTTGAACCGGGCGGTCTCGGGAATCCCCGACGAGCAGATCCGCCTACACGGGTGCTGGGGGAACTACCAGGGGCCGCACCACTGCGACGTCGCCCTCGAGGACGTGCTCCCACAGTTCTACGAGGCCGACGTTGGAGGACTGGTCGTCGAGGGTGCGAACCCCCGCCACCAGCACGAGTTCCGGACCTTCGCCGAGTTTCCGCTCCCGGACGGGTGGCGGCTGATCCCGGGCGTGATCGACGTGAAGACGAACGTGGTCGAACACCCCGAGGTCGTCGCCGACCGGATCGAGCGGTTCGCCGACGCGGTCGGCGACCCCGGCCGGATCGTCGCGGGCGCGGACTGCGGCTTCGAGACCGTCGTCGAGGGCGCAAACGCCGTGCATCCCGACATCGCCTGGAAGAAGCTCGAAGCCCTCGTCGCGGGCGCCGAGTTGGCGTCGGAACGGCTGGCCTGAGAGCGGTCGTCGGAGCGTCGGCGCGTAGTGTTTTGTTTCCGGCCCTCCACCACGCGGTATGGCGACGATCAGCGAGACGTTCATCGAGAACCGCGAACGGATCCAGCCCAACGACACCAACAACTACGGCAGCGCCCACGGCGGCAACATTATGCGGTGGATGGACGAGGTCGGCGCGATGTCGGCGATGCGGCACGCGGGCGAGACCTGCGTGACCGCCTACGTCAACAACCTGGATTTCAAGCGCCCGGTCCCGCAGGGCGATACCTGCGTCATCACGAGCTACGTCTACGCGACGGGGCGGACCAGCCTCCGCGTCCGGCTCCAGGCGTTCCACGAGGCGCCGCGGACCGGCGACCGCGAGCAGACCACCGACTCGTACTTCGTGTTCGTCGCCGTCGACGAGGACGGTGACCCGACGCCGGTATCGGACATCACCGTCGGGTCCGAGCGGTGCGAGGAGCTCCGGCAGGAGGCCCTGGCCGGGGAGAAGCGCCGGGAACCGTGAGGCCGCAGGGGAATCGCTTAAGTCCGACAGTCTCCCAGAAGTCAGTATGAATGGAGCATCGTCCGCAACTCGGGTGGTGCGGGCGTGAGCGTCGGCCACCAGGTGGATTCCGACCACCAGCTCGCCCGTCTCCTCCAGATCGGGATCGTCTTAGAGGAGGTGGTCGAGGCCCGGTCGTACCACCACTACCAGTCGCTCGACGACGAGCCGCCGCTCGACCAGGAGATCGAAGCGCTGCTCGAACACGCCGCCGAGGAGTCGGCGGAACACCGCGAGCGCCTGGAGGACCTGATCGACCAGCTCGACGCCGAGAGCGTGCCGTTCGAGCAGATCGAGGCGCTCGTGGAGGCCCAGTACGGCTCGACAGAGCCGGAGGACTTCGACGACATCCTCTACGACCAGCTGTGTAACGAGGAGACGGCGTACAAGTTCTACGACGACCTCGTCGGCGCGCTCCGGGCCTCGGAGGCGTCGTTCAGCATCGACCGCGACCGCCTCATCGACATCCTCGTCGGGATCCGCGAGGAGGAAGCCCAGGGCGTCGAGGAGGTTACCGAACTGATGAACACCCGGCAATGAGACGAGACACGACGCACCACGGAGGGACACGATGAACACGGCCGATCAGTACGTCAAGGCGATCTACCTGCTCCAACAGATGGAGGACGGCCCGGCGTCGACCGGCGCGCTCGCCGATCGGCTGGACGTCAGCCCTGCGAGCGCGAACGAGATGATCGGGAAGCTCGAATCGCGGGGGCTCGCGGAACACGAGAAGTACAAGGGCGTCACCCTCACCGACGAGGGGATCGTCCGCGCCCGCGACGCCCTCCAGACGTACTGCATCATCGAGCGGTTCCTCGCGAACGTCCTGTCGGTCGACGAGTTCCGCGCGGAGGCCCGGGAACTCGAACCCGTGATCGACGACTTGGTGGCCGAGCGCCTGGACACGATCATCGATCGCAACCCCGAGTGCCCGGACTGTTTCGACCCGGAGACCGACGCGTGTTGCCACCTCGACGTCGTCGCCGAACAGGTCGAACCCGGCGAACAGCGGGCGGACTGAGCCGGATCCAACGGGCGTTCGGCGGCGACCCGATGGGTTTTCAAAGATCCCGGCGTGAGTCATCTATGGAGTCCCGTGGTGTAGCGGCCAATCATGTGGGCCTTTGGAGCCTACGACGGCGGTTCGAATCCGCCCGGGACTACTTTCTGCGAGCGTCAGCGAGCAGTGGTAGCCGTAACGCGGATTCGACACCCAGAAGGCGAGAGGATTCGAGCCTTCGCGGTTCGAATCCGCCCGGGACTACCCCGTCCGAACAGTCGAAACAGGGATTCGACGCCCAGCGGACGAGCGGAGCGACTCCGTTTGTCGTGCCAGCGATCAGAGTAACGGCCCCTCCGATAGCCGAGGTCATCGATCAGTGCTCGTGAGTTGAGCGTAGCAGACCGGGAGCGTGCCGTAGCTGACGGCGTTCCGAACCAGGGCCTCGGCCGTCGTGTATTCGTCAGTGCCGTGTGCCGTCTGAGTGCCGAAGCCGAACTCGACCGTTGGAATCCCCCCGTGCCGAAGCACCTTGGCGTCGCCGCCGCCGGTCGCACTCCGTCGATAGACCCGTTCGTCGACGACGTGTTCGGCTGCCCGTGCACCCGCTTCGACGATCGGACTCCCGAGCGGTTCGTACGATCCGCGGGTCCACGAGACATCCGTGAGCTCGATTCCGTCAAGTCCGGTCAAACAGTTCCGGATCCCGCCGAGTGCCTCCCCGGTATCGACCCCGGCAGTCAGTCGGATGTCGACTCTCGCACACGCCGAGGCCGGTACCGTATTGATCGCCGTTCCGCCCTCGATGATGCCGAGATTGATCGTGGGATACCGGTACAGCCTGCGGGTCGCCTCGGCCCCGGCCTCGGGCTCGTAGAAGCCGACGGACTCCTCGATGATCCCGTCCATCGAAGCGTCGATCGACAGCTCTCGGCCGCCGAAATCGCGTCGCAGCTGGTCGATCGCGTCGGTCAGTCGATCGATGGCGTTCTCCCCGATCATCGGCCGTGAGCCGTGGGCAGCGGTCCCGGTCGCCTCCAGCGTCAGCCAGATGTTTCCACGGTCGGCCACCGAGACGGAGTACCGGCCGTTCCGTGCGGTGGTCTCGCCCACGACGCAGGCGTCGGGGTCGAACTCGGACGTCTCCAACAGCGTCGTCAGCCCGGCGTCGCCGCCGGTCTCCTCGTCGCTCACGAACGCGAACAGCAGATCGAGGGGCGGCTCGGTTCCGGTGGTCGCATACGCCACCGCGACCTGGACCATCGCGGCGACCGGTCCCTTCATATCGGTCGTCCCGCGGCCGTAGAACAGGTCGCCGTCGCCCTCCGTGTCCGGGTCGGCGTCGGCGGCGGCAACCCGTTCGCCAAGCGGGTCGTACGACCAATCGCGGGGGTCGAACGGGACGGTGTCGACGTGACCGTTGAAACACAGCGTCCGGTCGCCGGCGCCTTCGACCGTGGCCAAGAGGTTCGGCTTCTCGGGGTCGACCGCGAACCGCTCGACGTCGATTCCCGGCCGGTCCAGCGTCGACTCCAGCCACGCGACCGACTCGGCGGTGCTTCCCGGCGGGTTCTGCGTGTCGAACCCGACCAGCGCCTCCACGAAGTCGAACAGTTCCCCGCGGTTATCGGCGAGGTAGTCGGCGACCGCCGGCGGGAGTGTGTCGGTGTTCATCTCGGGGTAGCCGCTCCCGTCCGCTCCCATACTTCGAGCGTGAATCGGTCGTACGCCTCGGCATCGACCAGGTCCCACTCGTCGGCGTCCCACTCGGGAAAGTACGCATCGCCCTCGTACTCGCCGTGGACCCGGCTCAACACCATCCGGTCGACCACGGGCTGAAACAGGTCGTAGATGGCGCCGCCGCCGATCACGTACGCCCGATCAGCCCCCAGCGACTCCGCGACCGCGATCGCATCGTCGACCCCGGCGGCGTGGTGCGCCGTCGCGACATCGAAGCCGGGGGCCGACCGGCTCAACACGATCTGTGCGCTGCCGGGGAGGTCATCGAGCATCGACTCGAAGGTGACTCGCCCTGAGATGACGGGATCGTCGGCGATCCGCTCGCGGTACTGGCGTCGGTCGGCGGGAATCGACGGCCACGGCAGTTCCCCGTCGCGCCCGATCACACCGTTGTCCGCCACCGCCGCGACGCTGATCAGTTCGACCATCGGTGCCACCTACTCACAGTCCAGTTCACAGTCGTACGTGCGGCTGTAGATCCAATACCCGTCCGGCGTCGGGGCCGTTGGCGAGGCGTGATCCATCGAGAGCTTCGGGTCGTTGGCCCGGTCCAGCGTCTCGACGAAGTACCACGCCCCGTCGGGTTCGGAGACGTTGACCCGGTACTGCCACACGTGGACCCACTCGGCGGTGACGTACACTGCGAACGACTCGGGAATGACGTCGCCGCGGTCCGGCTTCGGCTCGGGATGAGCGGTCTCTGTCGCCATACGGGAGGATAGGTACCCTACCACATAGGTCCTACCGCTGATCGCGGGCCGCCCCGCACGCCGGCGAAAGTTTTATAATTGGTCCCCGTCGCCGACGCCGGCGTACGCCACGCCGGTCAGCTCCGCGACCTCCTTCTTCCAGGTGGTCAGATCCCGGCGCTCGAACCCCGAGAGGCTGTCGTGGCCGCACGCCCGGGCCATCACCTTCATCAGCTTCACCGTCGCCTCGAAGTAGTTTTGCAGCCCCTCTGCCGCGGAGTCGATCACGATCCGGCTTCTGAGATCTTCCTGCTGGGTCGCGATCCCGACGGGGCAGTTGTTGGAGTCGCACGCCCGCATCCCCAGACACCCGATGGCCTGCATCGCGGCGTTCGCAACCGCTACGCCGTCGGCACCCAGCGCCAGCGCCTTGACGAAGTCCGACTCCGTCCGGAGTCCGCCGGTCGCGATCAGCGTCACGTCCGATCGCTCGCGGGCGTCCAAGTGCCGGCGGGCGCGGGCCAGCGCCGCCATCGTGGGCACGGAGATGTTGTCTTTGAACACGTCAGGCGCCGCGCCCGTTCCGCCGCCGCGGCCGTCGAGGATGAGGTAGTCCGCGCCGGCTTCGAGAGCGAAGTCGATGTCGTCTTCGACGTGCTGGGCTGAGAGTTTGAACCCGATCGGGATGCCGCCGCCCACCTCCCGGACCCGGTCAGCGAGCGCAGCGAAATCGTCGGGCGTCTCCAGGTCCTCGAACCGCGCGGGGCTGACCGCGTCGGTGCCGGGTTCGAGGTCCCGGACCTCCGCGATCCGACCCTGGACCTTCTCGCCGGGGAGGTGGCCGCCCGTCCCGGTCTTCGCGCCCTGGCCGGCCTTGAAGTGGAACGCCTGGACCTTCCGAACCTTCTCGATGTCCCACCCGAACTTCCCGGTGGCGTACTCGTAGAAATAGCGGGAGTTCGACTCTCGTTCCTCGGGGAGCATCCCGCCTTCTCCGGAACAGACCCCCGTCCCGGCCAGCTCCGCGCCCGTCGAGATTGCTATTTTGGCCTCCTCGCTCAGCGCCCCGAAGCTCATATCGCTCACGAAGATCGGGATCTCAAGTTCGAGGGGGTTCTCGGCGTTCGGACCGATCACGAGTTCGGCGTCGACCGGCGCCTCGTCGTCGAGGGGGGTGCGGGCGAGCTGGGCGGTCAGGATCTGGAGGTCCTCCCAGGAGGGGAGTTCGGTGTGGGGGACGCCCATCGCCGACACGCTGCCGTGTTCGCCGATTCCCTCCGGTCCCTTCCGTGCGAGCGTCTGGATGTAGTGGGAGTGTGGTTCGGCGTCGTCCTCGTACTCGCCGTAGAACGTCGGGTCGACAGCGCCGTCCTCGACGGCGTCGGTGGCGGCCTGCATCGCCCCGTCGACCGCCTCAGCGTCGTCGGGGTCGGCGTAGGGCTGGGGGTTGTCCTCGGCCCACGCCGCCACCTCCGCGCTGTCGACGTAGACAGCGTCCTCCGAATCGTCGACCCAGGCGGTGAACGTCTCCAGGACCTCGGAGTTGTCGTACTCGCTGATCCCGGTGTCGACCCGGTAGTCCCACCCGTGGACCCCGCAGATGAGGTTGTGGCCGTCGACGTGGCCGTCGCCGAGCAGCACCCCCCGGTGGAGACACCGGCCGTACAGCACCGACACCTCGCCGTCGTACCTGACGACCACCAGGTCGACGCCTTCGACCCGGGCGTGTCGGGGCTCGCGGTCCGGGAGGTCGCTCCACGTTGCGACCCGTTCGGGGGTTTCGCCGTCAGTCCGGCTCATCGGCACCCCCGTGCGTGTGTGCGGTCCGTGCTCGACTCCCGTGTTTGGTCCGTCCGTCGCGGCCGATACCGCCGTCCGGAGATCGTGTCTTCATCCTGTCGGCCATAGTCGCGTGACGGATTTCGACACCCGGGGGCGTGGAAAACCTTCACGTAGTTATAACCGACAGTATCAGTCGTCGCTGATCCGCTGTTCGCTTGTCGTCGGACGTGATCAGGGTATCCGCCGCACTGACGCGTGGCTCCGGGCCGGCTGGTGCCGTGCAGTGAGGTCGGATGCGAGAACTGTCTCCCCATACGAGCGGGGTATAGCCGCGGGTATAGAACCCCCACGCGACCGTGTAACCCGCTCCCACGCCCGATGTGGTGATTTATACTACACTCCCGTCTGTGGAGGTATGGCGTCGGAATACCCGAGTCGTATGCCGCTGGAACAGATCGAATCGACCGTCGGGTCGATCAAGAAGATGCTACTGGCGGGGGCGGTCTTCGCCGCCGTCGGCTACCTGTTGGTCGGCGCGGCGATCTTCTTCGAGCTGACCGCGTTCCATCCGCTGTTGGAGAGCTACTTCACGCAGTTCCCGAACACCAGTCTCGCAGGCGGGAGCGGCGGGACGCGCGGCGCGGCCGTCAACGGCGCCTTGGCCGCGATCCACAAGTGGCCCTCGACGCTACTGTGGCTCAAACTCGGCGGCGTCGCCCACATCCTCGTGGGGATCTTCCTCGCCTTGGCGGGGATCGTCCGCGCGCTGAGCATTATGCCCCACCGGCTGGGCTACGAGATGGAGCGCGCCCAGGAGTAATTCGACACCGCCGTACCGAGCGATACGCGCCCGCAGCCATCCCGAATGTTGTCCGAACACACACCGACCATCGACCCCAGCCACGCCGGCGGAGCCGCGCTCGTCGTCGGCTTCCTGGTCGTGATCGGCGCGATGTACGCCCGGGACCCCGCGACGGCGGTCGACGCCGCAACGTCGGGCGTCGGGGCGACTGTGTACTTCCTCATCCTCCCGGCGCTCGGCCTGGCAGCCGGGGTCTACGCGTACGCCGGCGGCCCCTACAGCGGGGTTCCGCTGTTCTGCCTCGGGAGCTATCTCGGGGTGTTCGGAGTGGGGCTGGCGTTCGGAACCCTGGTCGCCACGTCGACATCGGTCCGCCTGCTCGTCGGCGGCGTTGCGCTCGTCGGTCTCGCCGTGGTCGCGATCGTCGCCAGCCTGCTTCGGCTCTTCGGATCGGTGGGAGTCTCCCTCCCCGGAATCTCCACGGAGTGACCCCTCAGCGCCGGCTCCGACGGCCCACGCGAACACCCAGATATGAGACACACCCACGATCGTCCCATACGAATGGATCAACCAGCGCGTGGAGGTGGCTGGCGACGGTGACCGGCTGTGATCACCGGTACGAAGCAGCGGGCGACGAGCGGACGTGTCCACGCCCCGCCGTCGACGGCCACGAGAAGTGCGTGTTCCACCTCCACCCCGAGGACCGGACGGCAGCCGACGTGACTGGGGCGGACCTCCGTGCGGCGGTCGTCGCCGACCTCGACGCCGACGATCCCGCCAGGCGGGACTACGTCGACGTCCACCTCCCGGAACTCGACCTCTCGGCGCTGGTCGTCGACGGCGACGACGTGGGTCACCTCACCTTTCGGGATGTCACCGTCGATGGCACCCTCGACCTCACTGGCGCGGTCGTGCGACACCCGATCGCGATCGAGGACGCGGAGATCGGCCGGCTGGTGGCCGACCGTGCGTCCTTCGAGATGGAGGTCACGGTTGAAGAGAGCGTGATCGGAAAATCGGCGGGCGGGACTGCCCTCCGAGCCCACCGGGGATCGTTCGACCGGAGCTTCCAGATCGCCGCCACTCGGTTCGAGGGCCGGGTCGACCTCGCCGCCGGCCGGGTCGTCGGGTGGCTGAGCTTCGACGACACGACGGTCGTTGGCGGGGCTCACTTCCCGAACCTCGCGGTCGGAACCGCACAGTTCGTGTCGACCACCTTCGAGTCGGGGGCGGAGTTCGCCGGCACAACGGCCGACCTCGTGACGTTCCAAGACGTAGCGGTCAGCGAGGACGCACCCCTCGAACTCGCGGAGGGTCGGTTCGAGGAACTCCGGGTCCGCCCGGCCGGCGACCTCCGGTGCCGGCTGGCCGAGGCGACCGTTTCGGCCGGGCGTCTGGACCAGCCCGATGAGGGGGTCGCGGCCTACGACCTCACGGACGCCACCGTAGGCGACGTCGACATCGACTGCGATGCCGACTCCTTCGACCGGTACCGGTTCTACCGCACCGGGTTCGACGACTTTCCCTTCGCGTCGTACCACACAGTGCTTCGCGACAACCGGTGGCACATCCACGAGTACGTCCACGAACCCGAGCAGCCAGTTACCGTCGAGGGGCTGGAGCAGACCTACTTGGAGGCGAAACAGGGGGCCGCGGACGTCGGCGACAGCGAAACCGGATCGATGTTCTTCGTGCGGGAGCTCCGATACCGACGCCGGCGCTATGCGGCACACGCCCGGGCGGCGACGCACTCGACGTCCCACCGCGTTGACGCCGCCGCCCGCTGGGTAACGAACGGTTTCCTGGATCTGATCGCTGGCTACGGCGAGCGACCACAACGGACGGCGTTTCTGGCGCTCGCGGTCATTCTGGGGTGTGCGGCGGCGTTCCCCGCGACCGAGGGGCTCGTCGCCGGCGATGAGGTCGTGACCTACGCGAGCCACGGGGTCGCGGCCGTCGTCGATAGCCTGTATTTCAGTATCGTGACCTTCGCGACGCTCGGGCTCGGCGACGTCCACCCGATCGGAACCCTCGGACGGTTCATTGCCGCCTTCGAGGGGCTTGTGGGAGCGTTCCTGACGGCCGTCTTCGTGTTCTCGCTGGGGCGGCGCGTGACGCGGTAACTGTTCATCGGCTCACACCGGATCCGAATCGGTCAGGATCTCCACGAGTGCCGGACCCTCGTGGGAGATCGCGTCGGAGAGGGCGTCGTCGAGGGCCGCATCGTCCTCGACTCGGACGCCGTAGCCGCCGCAGTTCTCCGCGAACGCCGCGAAGTCGGGGTTGACGAGGTCCGTCTGCCAGACGTCCCACCCGCCGGTGCGCTGTTCCTTGCTGATCTTCCCGAGTTCGTCGTCGTTGAGCAACACGTGCGTGAGGTCCATATCGTACTTGACCGCGGTTGTGAACTCGGAGGCGTACTGGCCGAACCCGCCGTCGCTGGAGATCGATACTACTGGTCGGCCTGCGAACGGCGACTCGGGTTCCCGTGTCGCTGCCCACGCCCCCAGCGCCGCGGGGAACGAAAACCCGATCGACCCGAGATACCCCGACATCAACACCGACTGGCCCTCGGGCTCGAAGTACCGCCCGAAGGCGTAGGTGTTGTTCCCCACGTCGACCGGGATGATGGCGTCGTCGGGGATCAGCCGGGTCATCGCCTCGAACGCGGTGGCGTAGTTGATCCCGCGTTCGGGTGCCTGCGCCCGGCGGGTGGCCTTCTCCTCCCGCCAGATCTCCCATCGCTCCTCGAGTTCGGCCCGCTGGCTCTCCGCTTCGACGTCGTCGGCGAGCCGATCGTGGAGTTCCGAGACGGTGACCCCGATCTCTCCCCACACGGGCACGTCGACGCTGTGGAACTTCCCCAGCGTCATCGCGTCGTAGTCGACGTGGATAATCGGCTTGTACTCCGCGATCCCGGTGTGGTTCGAGAAGCTGGCGCCGAACACGGCCAACAGATCCGACTCGTTCATGAAGTGGCTCGCGATCGGCGTCCCGCTTCGGCCGAGCACCCCGGCCGCCAGCGGGTGGGAGTCGGCGATCTGCCCCTTGGCTTTGAACGTGGTGAGGATCGGGCAGTCGAACCGCTCTGCGAGGTCGACGATCCCGTCCATCTCGAAGCGGGCGCCGTGGCCGACGACGATCACGGGGCGTTCTGCGGTTTCGAGTAGTTCGACCGCGTCCGCCAGCGCGTCCTCCGGCGGGGTGATGTCGCGGTCGGTGATCCGACCCTCGGGGTCGCCGGGGGCGACGCCTTCGGCCGATCGGGTCTGGATCTCGTCGGGGAAGATGAGGTGGGACACTCCCCGTTCGAGGATCGCGGTTTTCGCCGCGCGGGTGGCGAGTTCAGCGTGCTGGCTGTCCGGGAGGACAGTCGCCTCGAATTCGGCAACGTCGCCGTATGCGGCTTCGAGATCGACTTCCTGGAAGTTGCCCGTGCCCAGCACCTGCGATTCGACCTGCCCGGTGAGCGCGATGGTTGGCGAGCGGTCGACGTTGGCGTCCCACAGCCCGGTGAGCATATTCGTCGCGCCGGGGCCGGCGATGGAGAAACACGCGGCGGGACGGCCGGTCAGCTTCCCGTAAGCTGAAGCCGCGAACGCCCCCGCGCCCTCGTGGCGGACGCCGTAGTACGTGAGGTTCCCGGCCTCGGCCTCGCGCCGGAGGGCGTCCGCCAGCCCCAGGTTGGAGTGGCCGACGATCCCCCACACCTGGCGGACGCCCCAGTTGACCAGCGTCTCGGCGATCACGTCGGAGACAGTTCGTTCGTGGGGATCTTCCCGGGGGAACCCGACGTAGATGCCGTCTTCGCGCTCCTCGACCGGGAACGTCTCCACGCAGTCGTCGTGGGGGCCCGGCGTCTCGCCGGTCAGCGGATCGAAATCCCACCCGTGCCACGGGCACCGGAGTTGCCCGGTCTCGATCGATCCCTCGCCGAGCGGGCCACCCTGGTGGGGGCAGTTGTTGTCGAGGGCGGCGTACTCGCCGTCGTAGCGGGTGACCGCGACGGTGGTATCGCCGCAGCTCACCGCCGTGACCCGTCCCTCGGGGAGGTCGCCGTGGTCGAGTGCCTTGTACCACTCCAGCTCCCCGCCGCCCGGGGACGAGTCCGTGCTCATACCGACCGTCTGTGTCACCCACCGACAAGAATCCCGACCCGACGTTCAGGTCGCCACCACCTCCGCGGAAGATTTATACAAGCTGCAAGGCGAAAACCCACCCCTTCAGGGGTGGGATGAAGCCGACAACTGTGAATCAGACCACGCTTCAGTAGCAGTCCTACTCCTCAACGTTTAAGAATCATAGACTTTACATATAAGATATGGAAGTGCGGCGTACTGTCCCCGTCACGCTTGACGTGGATCGTAACGATGCCGCGCTTCTCGAAGACACCGTAGACACATTCCTCTGGTCTGCTCAATACGTCGTCGACCACGCGTTCCACGGCGAATCCGTCACCACCAGCAAAACACAGCTGGACGACGAAACCTACGACGACGTGCGTGAGAAAACGGGTGGCTTCAACGACGGGCTTGTCCAAGCGGCTCGGAACAAGGCCGCTGAAGCCTGCAAAAGTGTGGTTACACGCTGGAAGAACAACAAAAAGGCGTCGAAACCACGTATGACTTCGCCGCACGTCGTCTACGACCACCGCACAGCGACGTTCTACGACGACTACGTGTCTCTCGCCACCACGGACGGACGTATCGAAGCCGACTACGTGCTACCAGACGAAGACAGTGACACGCCCCACGCTGAATACTTGTTCTCCGACGAGTACGAGACGACCGGAGCGGAGTTACACCGCAAGCACGGCGAGTGGAAACTTCACATCCACTGTAAACGGGAAGTGGAGTCTGACACGTCGGAGCAGGCAACGACCTCGCACGGAACGGTGCTTGGCGTTGACCTCGGCGTGAACAACCTCGCCGTCGCTTCGACAGGCACGTTCTGGACAGGCGACGAGTTCGACCACTGGCGCAGAGAATACGAGAAGCGGCGTGGCGACCTACAAACGCGCGGGACACGGTGGGCACACGAGAACATCCAATCGGTTGGTCGCAAAGAGGAAGGTCGGTTCAAACTGACGCTTCACCGGATAGCGAACGAGTTGGTGGCTGAAGCTCGTGACCACGAGTGTTCGGTGATAGCGTTTGAGAACTTGACCGACATTCGTGAGCGTACCGGCGCGTCGTGGGGGCACAAGTGGGCGTTCAACCGCCTGTATGAGTACGTCTCGTACAAGGCCGCAGAGTATGGTATCACGGTGGAACAGGTTGACCCGGAAAACACCAGTCGTCGGTGTTCGACGTGTGGGTTCACCCACCCTGATAATCGAGAGGACGAAGCCTTTGACTGTCAGAAGTGTGGCTACGAGAACCACGCGGACTACAACGCCGTCGCCAGAAATCTCCGATTTCTGGCTGCCCGCCAGACGTAGTCTGGCGACCGCGAAGAACATCGGTTTGCGGTATCTTCGTCGCAACCAAACCGGGGGCGACGAAGGCGCACCCTTGGGCGTGCGCTTGAACAGCGGGATAATGAACGTGAGTGGTGAATATGAATCACCCGCCGAGATTTCGGCCAGAACGGGAGTCCACGCTGAATCCCACCGCTTTAGCGGTGGGTAGCTCAATAAATCGTCCGATTGCCGCGATCGTGTGACGGGGACGCACACACAGAGTGGTTACTTACAGTAACCTCCCGAACTTCGATGTATGAGTGATCCACTGTCCGACCGACAGACGGCCGACTGCACGACCACGACGTCGTTCAGCGACCACGGCGTCGACGACGGTGCCGACCTGATTACGGCGACGTACTACCGGCTGCTCGACGCGGGGTACCGCGAGTTCGAGCCGGGCGCCGAGTTCTTCGCGGCGATCGAGACCGCGTTCGTCCGGACGTACCTGGATCGGGTGGACGACGCGGGGAGAGTGCCAGATCACGTCGCCGCGGCGATCGACGATGCCCGGGAACGCACCTGCGAGGAGTTCGCCGGGCGCCCCGAGGCCGACCTCCGAACCGAGGTCCTGCCGGCGTTCTACCAACAGGTCGCCGGGTTCCACTGCTCGTACCGCGGGTAACCCCGAAGACCCTCGCGCGGGTCCTCCCGGAGCGCGTCACTCTCCGTAGGTGTGGAAGTCGACCGCCTGTTCCAGCAGCGCGTCGGGGATCCCCGGCACCGCCTCCGACCGGACTGGGCCCTGCTCCTCGATCGCGTCGGGGTCCCGCGGGAAGTCCCGAAGCTGGAAGTGGACGTCGATGCCGGCCTTCGCGCCCTGGCCGAGCGCCACCGGGACCTGGTTGTGGCCGGGCGTGCAGTCGCCGACGGCGTAGACGTCGTCGACGGAGGTTCGCCCGTGGTCGTCGACATCGACGGAGCCGTCCTCGTTGATATCACACCCGAGTTCGCGGGCGAGGCCGTTGTTGTACTCCGCGCCGTACATCGCGAACCCGCCCTTGTACTCCCGGACTGTCCCGTCCTCGAACTCCAGGGCTTTCAGCCACCCGTCCTCGCCGTTCCGGACGCCGGTGACGTCCGCGTGGATCACGTCGATCGGGTGAGTGTCGAGCATCCGGTCGGTCTCTGCGCTCCACTCGGGATCCGCCCCGCGGGTAAGGAGGTCAACCTCGTCGGTGAAGTTCAGCATCAGCGCCGCGACGTGGGCGGCGCTTTCGGCATGGCCCATCACGTACACCGACTCGTCGACGAACATGTACGCGTCGCAGTGGAGGCAGTAGTGGAGTCCCCGTCCGGTGCGCGGTAGCGGCGGGTCCGGGCGCACGTCGTTGAACCCCGTCGCCAGCACGACCCGGTCGGCGGCGTAGCTCCCGCCGTTCCCGGAGAGGTGGATCCGGTCGTCCGCTCGCGAGCAGGTGGTGACCATATCGCGGTGGATGTCGCAGCCGTAGCCTTCGAGCTGTTCTTGCCCGATCTTGAGGAACTCCCCGCCGCTGGTCTCCTCCGTGACGCCGAGGAGGTTGTGGACCTCCTGCATCATCGCCGCCCGGCCGCCGCCACGGTTGACGACCGCGGTGTCGTGGCCGAGTCGGGTGCTGTACAGCGCCGCGGTCATCCCGGCGGGACCCCCGCCGACGACTACAACTTCGTACTCGTGGTGTTCTTCGTCGTCGCTCATAGCCCCGGCGACGGCGCGTGAGGATAAATAGCTGCGGCCCGCGTGTGTCGGCGCGGAACGGTCGCGAGCGTCGTAGAAGAGTGGGCTATAATTGGGTTTGCCGGCTGTATAGGCCGATTTACCGACCGCGCCGCGTCTTAATGCCACTCTCCCGTCGCTTCGAACGGATATGGCATCAGTTACCGCCGGCCTGGCAGGAGGTCTCGTGGCGACGATCGTGATGACAGCCGTGATGATGGTGACGGGCGACGGCGGTCCGCCGCCGACGGCCGCGCTCGTCGCGAAGTTCGCTGGCGGCGATCCCGCCGACTACGCGATTCCCGGGACGATACTCCACCTGATCTACGGTATCGTGGCGGGCGGGGTCTTCGCGGTCGGCGTCCCGGCTCTCGGGTTGTCGCTCGGCTCCATCGGGCTCGCGGTTGGGTTCGGCCTCGTCTACGGCATCCTGCTGATGATCGGCGGGACGATGTTCTGGATGCGGGTAGTCATCGGGATGGAGCCTGACAAGGGGATGATGCTGATGTTCGGAACGGTCCACGTCGTTTACGGCGTCGTGTTGGGTGCGTTCCTGGGTGCGGGCATCCTCGGCTGATCACACGTGAACGGAGTGAGCCTCGCCGTCCCGGTGATGGGCGCCGCGGCGGGGCTCGGCACCGCATTCGCCGTGTTGCAGCCGCTTCCGCTCCCCGCCGGATTCCCCATCGCGGAGTTCCTCGTCCACTGTCGGGGGTTCCCCGCGTCGATCCTGTTTTCGCTGGTTGCGCTGGCCTCCGGCGTCTCCGGCGCGCTGTTCTTCGGTCCGTTCTCCGTGTTGGTTGCGGGGATCACGCCGTCGCAGGCCATCGGGGCGGGCCCCTTCACCGAGGTGTTCCGGATGGGAAACGCACTCCTCAACCACGTCCGCCAGCGCGTCGTCGAGACCGGACGGCGAAGTGGCTCCTCGCGGGCGCGGTGCCGGAGGTCATACTCGGCGCGATCGCCGCCCACTCCGTCCCGACGACGCTACTGAAACTCCTCTTCGACGCCGGCCTCCTGGTGCTCGGCGGGTTTCCGGTCTACTACGAGCCAGGAGAGCCGAAGGGCGAGTACCGCAAACAGAAGAACACCGGCCGCGGGACGACCACCGTCGAGAGTGCCCACGGCGAGACGGTCACCTACGACACCTGTTGGCGGCCGCCGGGCGTCGGGCTGGCGACGGTCGGCGGGTCCATTACCGGGCTCATCAGCGACGGGACCCCGGAGGTCACGACCCCCAACTGACCGTCCGGTGCCGGCGCCCGCCGCGGGTCGCGGTCGCGACGAGCGTGGTCGTTCTCGCGGTCGCCGCCGTCGCCGGCGCGGCCATCCACGCCCTCGCCGCGACCCCGGTGTGGTACGTCGTCGCGTGGTCGATGCCGGGCGTCCTGATCGGCGGCACGGTCGGAAGGTACGTCCCCAGCGAGATCACGGACCCCGCTCTCGGCGTGGTGTTCGGGGTCGTGGTGGCGAGCGAACTCCTGGTGTAGTGGTCACTCGCCCGGTGCGAGTCCGTAGGGCTCCCCCCGGAGGTAGCTCTCGACCAACAGCACGTACACTGCTTGGCTCCACTGGAGGTTCGAGTTCCAGGCGACGGTCCCGTCGCCGTCGACCCGCTCGGGGAGCAGCCCCGCCGACGTCGTCCACTCGGCGGCGTGGTCGGTGACGTACTCCTCGATGGCGTCGGGATCCACGCCGGACTGCCACCGGACGACGTCGGCGTACCCCTCGCACAGCGGCCACCCGCCGTCCTCGACGCCGCCGCTCGGCGTGTACCTGTCCTCGGGATACCGCCCGACACACGGGGTGTCCTCGGCCCGCCACGCCGGATCGTCGGCGAGTTCGACGGTCGAGACCAGGCCCGGGTCGTCAGCCTCGACGACGTTCCACGGCCAGTAGGTCATAAACGCCGCGGCGTCGGGGCGGCGGTCCGGCGCGGGATTGCCACCTTCGGGCTCCGCCGCGGTCACGTAGTGATCGCCGTACGGGGTCCCCTCCCGGAAGCAGTAGGTGTCGAAGCTGTCCGCCCAGACGGCGGCACGATCGCGACACTCGGCCGCGAACTCCGTCTCCCCCGTCGCGTCCGCCATCTCGGCCATACACCGCAGCCCCGCGATGGCGGCGGCACTGCCCTCCGTCGAGTGACCCCACACCTCCTCCCAGGGGTCCTGGTGTTTCCGCGGGAAGCCGTAGCCGTTGTCCCACCCCAGGAGGAACGCCGCGGCCCGGCGGCTCATCGGGTAGTGGGCGTCGAGCAGGTCGTCGTCACCCGTCTCCCGCCAGAGGAGCCAATGGGCGTAGATCGGCCCGCCGACCTGATCCAACTGGAGCGCGCGCCAGTGCGGCTCGCCGGTGGTGTAGTAGTTCTGCCACCACGTCCCAGCGCGGTCGATGCCGCGGTCGTCGACGGTCCCGTCGTCGGTGATCTGAACGCGATCGAGCCACGAAAGCGCCTGCCGCGCCTCCGCGGTCGCACCGGCGGCCGCGAGCGCTTGGACAATGATGACCTGGTCCCGCGGCCAGATGAACTTGTAGGTCATATCGGTCGGCTTGAACGCGCCGGCGATCATCGCCCGGCAGTGATCTTCCGCGCACTTCAGACTCGTGAGCGACCGCTCGTAGAGGTCGTCGACCCCCGCCCCGCCGGTCGGGGCGTTCGTCACACCCTCGTGCCACTCCCGCCACGCCCGCTCGAAGGACGCCAGCTCGGCCTCGTAGCCGGCATCGAGCGCGTCGCGGGCGTGAGCGATCGCGTTCGCCTCGCTTCCGGCCGCGAAGCCGACCGCGGTGAGCCACTCGAGGGACTCCCCGCGGTCGGCGTACAGCCCGAAGCCGGCGTCGAGGTTCCCGGTCCCGTTTTCGGCGTCGTCGATCCACCCGTCGTTTTCCTCGTAGATGTCCGCCCACGCGCTCCGCCCCGGGCCGGAGGCCCGCCCCGCGGTGCCGACTCGGTGGCCGTCGAACCGGCGGGATCCGTCGGCGGCCTGGGCGAACGCGACGTGGCGGTGGCCGTCGGTCGCGGTCAGCACGTCGCAGTCGGGCTCGTGGCGGACGTGCGCCGCCTGCACCGCGTGGGGGTCCTCGTGGTCGTGTCCCTTGATCCCGAGGTTGAACACGGTGAAAAGCGTCCGCTCGTGTTCGGCATCGAACTCCGCACGGTTCCGGACGAGCAGCGAACACTGGTTCGAACTCGGGACGAGACGCTGGTCCAGCCGCCCCGTGGACCCGTCGCCGAACCGGAACTCGTTGTGAAGATGCAGCTCCGGAACCGTCGGGGAGGCCCACCCGAGGTCGCTCGCGACCGCGTCGTTGCGGACGTCGTGTGTCTCCCCGAGGTCGGCGTCCCACACCAGCGTGTGGAGGTCGTAGAACAGCTCGACGTCGGACCGGAACGCCGAGGTTTCCTCGATGAGTGCACCCTGATGCGGCGTGCGGGGGTTGTCGGCGTACCGGTTCGCCGTCACGAGGACGTGCTGGCTCTGTCCGGCCGGCGTGCTCGTGATGGCGTCCTTGTCACTGGGGACGGGAAATTCGGTTGTAGGTTCGACCATTGGGAGTGGTAGAGCACGCCGAACAATCAAACCGTGGGGGGCGTGTGGGCCGGGGTCATTTCCGACCGCCGGCCGGCTTCGACGCCACCGGGAGTCCGCGGAGCCGAACCATCGGGGCGATTCCGACCGCCAGTGGAGCGAACGCCCACCGCTACCCGACCGCGTCGACGACGATCGGCACCAACTGGACGGAGATCGTGGTGAGAAGAAAGCAGCGGCGGTCTGGAGGGGTGCCGACGTACGACTCCTCGGCCAGTTCAGAGACCGCCGCGGAGAACTGCGCCGAGTCGGCGACGATCGCGGCTCCCCGGATCAGTACAACGGGACCAGAAGGAAGACCGGGGAGCCGAACGGAAGCCCCGCAAAGCGGCAGGCGACGCCGCTGACGCCGTACGCACGCTCGTGATCGTCGTGCCCGAACCGATGCGGCAATCCCGGCACCGACGGCGCCGATCGCACACAGCAGGTGTGGGAGCGCCGACCCGACCGTCAGCGCGCCGACCGCGAACCTCCGACCCTGCCGAAACCATCCCGCGAGCAGTTTCATTCCCGGGGTACACCCCCGCGAGCGCGATCACGACCGACACCCGTCGTTTTCGGGGTTCCACTCGAAGCCCGTCGACCGACGGTGTGGAGGGCACAAGGCGGTCGCTAACCTCGTGGTAGCCGGGTCGGGTCCGGCGGGATCACGCCTCGTCGTGGACGATCCCGGGGTCATCGACCGCCGGCGCGTCGACGACGAGCCGGACGTGCTCGCGGTCGATGTCGGTGAACGTCTTTCGCTTCGTCCCCGGATCGATCCGGATTGCAGTCCCCTCGGGGACGGTGTGGTTCCCGCCGGCGATCCGCATCCGGTCGGGCCCCGAAAGCACGTAGTAGAACTCCTCCCGCGTCTCGTGGGAGCGGTACCGTTTCCGCTCGTGGCCCGGTTCGACGAACCACATCCGGGGGCGAAGCTTCTCGCAGTTCAGGACGTCGCCGAAGTCGACGTTCCGCGCCCCGGATTTCCCCGAGAGGGCGAGTGCCGCTTCCGCGGCGTCGATCATCCCGTATCCGTCAGGCACCACGCCACCGCGTAGCCGATTCGGATTAGATCCGGAGGCGTGAACCGGATGAGCTACGGGAACAGGATGACGTCTCGGGTCGAGACGGCAACCACAAACAAGTAGAACGCGGTTCCGAAGGCGGCGTTGGCCGCGACCACGAGGTCACGATCCCGTTTCGGCAGGGAGTAACGGACGAGCGGGATGTCGGTCAGTTCGGGCCGGGTGAGAACCCGGTTCAGCCCGACGCCGACGGTGGCGACGAGCGGCGGCCCGATGGTGACGCTGTTGGCCGTCCGGAACAGCCGCTCGACCACGGTATCGTCCAGTGTGAGCGTCGCCACGGGGCCGAGCGTCGTCGCCGGATCGGGCAGCGTCGCCACCGTGTCGCCGTATGTCGCGTACACAAAGGTGACGACCCCGAGCACGATTGCGGCGAGTTTCAGCGTACCCGTCTGGCGCTTCGGAAGGACCCGTGGCAGGAGGAACACCCCGGCAACGAAGATCGTGTTCATTCCGAGCCACGGACCGAGGTTCCGTAGCGCCAAGGGCAGCCCCGTCGCAAGGATTCCCATACTGATCCAGTCCAAGCTCAGAAGCCGCGTGTTCGGACACGATCCCGAAAGCACCTGCTTTCGGTGGACCGGGTGCACGAGATGGACGGCCGCTCGCGCGAGTAGGAACGTCGGCACCAGGAGGACGTACGCCACCACGCGAACCTGGAGCCCTGCGGGCGTCGCTACTGCGCCGATCGCGACCGCAGTCGAGAAGTCGACGAGCCCGTTGACGAACCAGAAGGTGAGGACCGATGGCGCGAACAGACACCCCTGGAGGATGGTCGCGAGGTGGCCCGTAGAGTAGGTGAACTCTTGGGTCAACAGCCCGGCAGCGGCGCTCCGGAGGCGCCCCACGACGTCACCGACCGACCGGAGCCGCCCGTTCACGACCAGTGGGATCGCGTGCACGACCCGAAGTCTGGCGACGAGCATCCGGCGATGACGTCCGCCGGCCCGTCACGACCCGCAACGGTGTCGACCTCTCCCATACCTCTTGGAGGTCACCCGAACCCAAGAACCTCCCGCGGCGGGTCAGTGGCGGTGCACACCCGTGCGCGCCGGCGGGGAGCGCGGCGCGTCCTGGCGTGACGGAGTCAGCCGTCGCTATCGGGAAACGAGTCCCAGAACACCTCCGGGAGGTCCCTATCGGGGTTCTCGTCGAGGTACTCCTGTTTGGTAACGTTGGCCTCCTCGATGAGCGAGGCCGCTTCGCCGGCCCAGACGTAGAAGCCGATCAACGTCTCCCGTCGCATCCGTTCGAGGTCGACCGAGTGATAGACGTTGACGACGCCGCCGCCCTCTCGGTTGAGTTCCGACCGGCGGAGGAGGCCGAGTTCGACCAGTTTGTTGAGGTACCGGGTGACCGTGCTCCGGTCGTACCCCAGCGTGTCGGCCACCTCGTTCGCCGACAGCGGGCCCTCGCCGATCACGCACAGACAGATGTCCAGTCCCGCCTTCGGGAGCCCGAAGGCTTCAAGCAACACCTGTTTGACGTCCGGTGTCTTGACCGACATATCGGTGTCCTGAATCCGTTGCATCTGCTGGTTGTGACACGACATCGGTGGCTCGTCGCTGCCAACCGCGAGAACGACGTTGTCGCAGTCGGGACACTCGAAGATATCGTACCGGGTCGTTTCCGGGTCGTACTGTACCCCGTCGGACTCCTCGGATGCCGCATCGCTCCCCGTGTCGGCCATTAGTGCACCCACTCCATACGAGACCCACTCACGCTGACAGGATATAAATCCGATCCGGTCACGCGTCCGCATCGCCGCTTCGGCCCGCGGGATCGACAATTATCACCTCGTCGGTGTCGAGCGCGAGAAGTTCCTCGCCAGTGATGGTGGCTCTGACGCCGCCGTCGGCGTCGACGTGTGCAAGTTCACACGCCACCAGCGCGTCGATATGTTCTGTGAGCGTCTGTTCGTCAGCGTCAAGCGCCGATACGAGCGCGTCGACGGTCGTCGTCTCCCGGCGCTGCGCGTCGGTCAACTCCGCGAGCTGCTGCAAAACGGTTCGTCTCGTCACACACATCGTCGGTGACTCGTGGGGCCGTAGGTGTGACCACGTCGCCACGTCAACGAGATACGTGTTTCCGTTTCGATCGCCGACAGTCCGGTAGCCGTCGTGGCCGCGGGACCAGCGGTTGGTGCCAACCACGGTCGGGGACGCTCCGCGACGATCCGGCGGATGTCGACTGTGGCCGATCCGAGCACTCTCCGCCCCAGAACTGCGTGTAAACTCCCCGATCGATCGTCGGGACGTCCGGTGACGGCGTTCGGAGTCGGCTTCTTCGGCTTGCTGCCGGGAAGAATCATCAGAACACCGAGATAGCGGGGGTGTGGTCCCCGCTGCCTCGGATCGACGGCTGCTGATCCGTCCCGTTTGACGGCGTCGACCCGGGAATGCGTGGGGACGGTGACAGTCATCGTACTGTCGGTGTTCCGCGTCGTCGGGTATTACAACTTCGGCGGCCGTGCAAGATGGTTACACCTTCTCGGAGGAATCAGTGTGCGGCTGGGACCGGAGTCCCGACCCCACGACGTTACTCGTGGGGGCCTCATACGAATTATTGTAACGAATTACCGGTCATCGCCGGAGACGGTGTCGGGATGACCGGTAATTGACTACAATAATCCGTAGCAGACGAACTGCTCGAGTTGTGCGATGTTGTCCCTCGTCCGGTTGGTGGAGTATCCCGACATATACGAACGGCAGGAACGCGACCCGCTCCACGGGCACTGGTGGACCGGACGCTGAGGTCTCTCCCGGCTAACGGAGACGGCGGATGCGGTAGGGGTCGACTTCGACTGTCGGAAGCCGACTCCACCCGGGGTTACAGCAGTGACGTATCGTTTCAGGGGTACTGGTGACGGTGATACACAGGCGGTCCTACGGGACAGACTGTACGGCTGCTTCCGACGTTCGAGTCCCGGCAGCCGGTGACTTCGATACGCGACGCGGAACGAACAGCGAACCGGGTCGTGTGGTACTCCGAGATTACACGAACCTGGTGAGCACGCCGGCCAACAGGAAGGACGCGAGGAGGTACCCGAGGAGCACGATGGCGTTCCGCCTCGGCGCGCCGGGGGCCATCCCGGGGAGACAGGCAGATCCCTGCCCCCTTCGGGGGGCCATCAGGCCGTCCCTGGGGCGGGGTCCGACGGTTTGTCGGGCGAGTCGTCGGTCGTGGAGCCGCTTCCGGAGGCGTCGGTCGTGTCGGAGGACCCGCCATCAGCGGGGCCGGAGTCGCTATCCGTGGAATCCGATCCGTCGGTCGCGGAACCGGATTCGTCGCTCGCGGAGTCCGGCCCGTCGTCTGCGGGACCGGAGTCGCCACCCGTGGAATCCGGCCCACTGTCTTCGGCGTCGTCTCCGTCGTTCGAGTCGGTTTCGCCGGCGGAGTCGCCGGTGCCGTCGGATTCGTCACCGGACGTCGAGTCCGCGTCCGAATCCGGACTGCCGTCCGGGTCGTCCGCCCCATCGGGGTCGGACGCCGCTCCACCAGCCGGCTCGCCATCGGAGCCGGAGTCCGGGGCGTCAGTTGTACCCGACCCGTCGTCGGAGTCCGGGGTCCCGTCGGCCGCCTCACCGCCGTCGGAGCCCTGTTCGGGCTCGGCGTCGGACGGCGACTCGCCCGAGTCGTCACCCGACGGCTGCTCCGTCCCCTCGCCGGGGGCGGCGCCGTCGCCGTCCGGCGCGTCGGCCGGGGGCTCCTCGTCGTCGGGGGCATCCCCGTCCGCCGGCCCGTCATCCGCCGGCGGTCCGTCGGGAGTGGACGGAATCGCAGGCGTGTCGGTCCCGTCGGGTTCCTCGACGGGCGGGGCCGCGGCGGGATCGTCGCCGGTGACGTTTCCGGCCGGCCCGTCGTCGGGGGCGGTCCCGTTGCCGTCCGTGGTCCCGCGGACCGACGACTCGTTGCCGTCCGGAGCCGTCGCGTTCCGGGTGGCCGCGGCCGGGGCGGTCCCGGTCGCGCCGTCGGTACTCGCGAGCCCGAAGGTCGACGCGTCGGCCGATCCGTTCGCTTCGTCGCCGAGTTCGACCGCGTCGGGGGCCGCAACGTCCGCGCTAAACCCGAACGAGACCGATTCCTCGTCGGACAGTAGCGCGACCGACGCGCCGGCCGACGCCGACGCGAACACGACAAGCAGGGCGCAGACGACCGCGAGCGTCTCACTCATCGTTGACCTCCGCGTCCCCGCTGCCGTCCGTCAGCGCGGGGACCGAAGCGACGGGTGCGGACGCCGGGTCCGTCTCCGATGTCGGTTCCGATGCCAACTCCGACGCCGGGTCCGACTCCGAGCGCGCCGTGCGGGCCGCCCGCCGCGCGGCGAGCGTCACCCACCCGGCGAACAGGAGCCCGAGGAGCCCCGCGGTGAACGCCCCGACCGAGATCGGGGTCGGGGCCGCGGTCAGGGAGAACTCCCGGTAGACGTTCCAGCCGGCGTACGCGAGTAACACCCCCATCGCGAGCAGCGTCAGCTTCAGGTCGACCGCGGCGACGGAGACCGTCCCGGCCGGTGCCGGCTCCGACCCGGTGTCGGCGTTGGCGTCGGCCGGCGGGAACTCCCAGTCGGCGGTCGCGTCGGGGGCTGTTGCGTCCGGGCTTTCCGGAGCGTCCGCGCCGGGTTCGGGCGGCGACGCCGCCGGCTTCCCGCCGCCGTCCGGCTCCCGCCGGGCCCACGCGAGGAGTTCGCTCGCGCCGAGCAACACCAGCGGGCCGACGACCAGCGTGACGTACCCCACGGGCGTGTTCGCCCAGAGGATCACGTGGCCGACGAGCGGGATCGTGAGGACGACCCGTCCGATGATCGCCTCGGGGGCCACCAGGCCCGCGTCGGCGTTCTCGTTCGCGTCGCCCTTCGTCTCGTATCCGCCGTCGACCACGCCGACGACGCGGTGGGTCGTCGGGACGCTGTCGCCGGGGCGGCCGTAGGTGATCACGTCACCAACCCCCACGGGCCCGGACGCGTCGACGATCACGACGTCGCCGGGCGACAGCGCCGGCTCCATACTCCCGGAGAGGACGACGAACCCCTCGTCGGCGCCGATGACCTGGGGGACCGCGAAGACCGCGAACGGCGAGACCGCCGCGATCAGGACGATCGTCGCGAGCAACTGGGCGGGGCCCGGCATCGAGGGCCGCGGGAACCCGGTCATTGGTCACCTCCGGGCGAGGCCGCCGGCGGACCGCCGCGGCCGGACGGTCCGGCGTCGGGTCCGCCGTTGGAGCCCTCGCCGCCACGGCCGCCCGAGCCACCATCGGAGTCGGTGCCGCCAGAGCCACCGTTGGATCCCTTGCCGCCGGACCCATTGGGACCGCCACGGTTACTGTTCGTAATCGAGGGGTCAGTACACCCGGCACACTCGGCTTCGGGCTCGGGGGTACAGACGCAGACCGTGACGTGGCTGATCCCCGTTCCCTCCGGGGCGTAGACCAGCCCGTCGTCGTCGCTGCCGGGGAGGTCCGCGGAGTCGACGATCGTCCCGTTGTCGCGGTCGTACTGCTCGAAGCCGGGGCCGCCCTTGACCGCCACCGTACAGAGGCTCGGGACGACGCCGCCGGCGAGGGCGACGAGCCTGAACGCGACCCCGATGGTCCCCTCGTCCGTCGTCGCGGTGTCGTAGATCTCCAGGCCGTAATCGCTGCTACCCTCGGTGAAGGCGTAGGTGCCCGGATCGACGGTGTTTTGATCCAGTTCCAGCTTCCCGAGCGTCCGGCAGCACGTACAGATCTCGCCGGGGGGACACGGTCCCGTCGCCCGACCGCTGAAGGGGTTCGACGGGGTCGTGTTGCGGCACTGGACCGCCGCGGACCAAAGCGGGAGGTCGACGGTCTCCGACCCGACGTAGCCGCCCAGTTCGTACTCCGCGAGCAGGCAGACGGAATCGGTCAGGCAGTCGGTGTCCGACGTGGTCGGATCGCCGTCGATCCGGAGCCCGGCGTCGAGTGCGGTCGCGACCTCGCGGAGCGACCCGTCGGCGACGGTGTCGAGTGGGGTTCCCGTGTCGCAGTCGGCGTAGGACAGTTGTAGCTGGATGGCCTCCGCCAGCCCGGTGGCCTCGGGCGTCGGGCAGTCGGCCGCGAGCCACAGCGCCGCGGGGTTGTTGATCGTGCCCGGGCGCTGCGGAAGCGAGAACGTGAGCAGCGTGCTCCCCGCGGTGGCGTCGTTTCCGAGCGCGCCGACGGGGAGTCGAACGCGCGGCCCGTCGGTGGTCCCGCTGCTCGCCGGACCGTCGGCGCCGGGGCCGGTCAGGATCTCGTACGCGATAGTCAGATCGACCGTCCCGGCCGTGAGCGAGGCGCCGAAGCGTTCCTCGTCACTGAACGTGGCCCGGGTTCCGGCGCCGGTCCCGACGAGGGCGCCGGCCCCGCCGGCCGCCACCGCCGCCAGCACCCGGCGTCGGCTGATCATTGGTCTGCCCCCCCGACCGCGAAGGGACTGTCGCCGCGGCAGGGGCCGCCGGCGAACGCGAAGTCGAACGCGACGGAATCGCCTTGCGTCCGGTTGTCGGCGTCCGCGGGGAGCGCCCACCGGAGCGCGACACACCGCAGCGCGCCCGGCTGAACGCAGTCGAGCGCGAGCAGCCCGTCGGCGTCGCCGGCGTCCGCCGTCGGCGCGAACGCGTCGGCGACGGAGGCGGGGGCGACGAGCGGCGCTTCCAGCGACTCGTCGAGCTCCTTCCGGCCGTTGCAGCTGCCGAGCGGCGAGCCGTCGCGCCACACCTCGATCGTGGTGGCGTCGTCGAGCTCGCCGTCGGGCGTGGAATCGCCGGCGGCCAGTTCTGGGCCGTTGATGCCGTTCTCGCCGTCGTCGGTCACCGACGCGCGGAACCACACGTCGAGCGGTTCGGCGCCGTCGTCGGCGACGACTTCGAGGCCGACGACGAGCGTCCCGGAGTCCCCGGGGAGGACGTTCCCCACCGAGACCACCGGGCCGGTGACGTCGGTCACGAACGTCGCCTCGTCGACATATGCCGGCCCCGAGTCGGGGTCGAGCGTGGCGTCGAGGTTGTCGTTCGTTCCGGCGTGGTTCCCGACGAACGAGCCGTTGTAGCGTTCATACCATGCGATGCGGAGCCGCGTGTCGTCGGTGTCGTCCTCCGGCGCGGCGTAAGTGTACTGTGAGAACCGGGGCGGGTCACGGCGGAGGGAAAGGCCCCCCACAGCGACCGCTCCGCCACCGATCCCTGTCAACAGTTCCCGACGTGTGAGTGTCATTGTGGATGGTCCCGGATACGCCGGGTCGGTTTGTTGGATCGGGCGTCCGATCCGTGTTCTCGGGTCGATACGACAGCAGGGGGCATAGGTACGAACTCAATGCCGCACCGGTACGGTGTCCGTACCGCCCGTCCATCCGGGGTGGAGCGGCCGATTACCGGCATCTCACGGTTGGGAGTGCCGAATGGTCGACGCGTATCAGCTCGTCGTCGTGCTGTTGTTCGCGGTCGGGGCGGTGCTATTGAACGGCGTGTCGTTATGCCGCGACTGTTCGACCTCGAAGCCGAAGTCGAAGGCCACGGAGTCGGACTGGACCTCGTTGCCGACCTCGACGGGGAGTTCCCACTCGAAGCCGATGCACTGGGTCGTCGCGCCGGGGTACGGCTGGACGCCCTCCTCCTGGCGGTTCCCGTCGAGGATCGCGCCGTCGGCGAGGAAGGAATCGAAGAGCTCGGCCATCGAGCCCTCGAAGATCTTCTGTTCGCCCGCGAGGACGATCTGTGCGATCTCCGCGTAGACAGTATCCAGATCAGCCGGGTTCGGCGCGACGAACGCGTCGTCCGGGGAGCTCGCCAGGGATTCGAGCAGTGACGTATTCGCGCTGCCGAGCGCGATCGTGAACAGCCGGATGCCGGCGTTCTTCGCGGCGTCGGCGGCGGCGGTCGCCGCCGAGGCGTTGGAGTTGCCGTCGCTCAGCAGGATCATCACCTTCGATGCGCCGGCGGTGGCGTTGGTGCCGTTGAGGAGCTCGTTTGCGCCGCCGTTGATTCCGGCGGCGATCGACGTGGAGCCGCTCGCGCTGTAGTTGTTGATGGCGTTCTGGACGAGCTGGTAGTTCGTGGTCAGCTCCTGGTCTAGGCTCGCGCCGGAGTTGAACGAGATCGCCGCGGCCTCGTCGGGGCTGGAGAGGTTGCCGACGAAGCTGTTCGCAGCCGTCTTCAGCGACGAGAGTGGCGCCCCGCTCATCGAGCCGGAGACGTCGGAGACCAAGGCGACTTCCAGTTCGTTCTGCTGGCCCGTGCCGGTGGGCTCGTAGACGTTGTCGCAGTCCTCGTCGTACCAGACGCAGACCTCGATGGCGTCGGCGAGTTCGCCGATGCCGTCGGTGTCTTCGCCCTCCGCGTCGAGTTCGGGCTCGTTCTGGTCGTTCTCGGCGTTGCCGGTGAGGTCGCCGATCATCCGGAGGTAGCCGGGGTTGTCACAGATGTGGATGCTCACCGTGACCTCGCCGGAGTCGCCGGGCTTCACGTCCTCGAGGGTGAACATCGGGATTCCGTCGCCGTTCACGAGGAACTCGTCGGCCGCAGGGCTGCAGAAGTCGAACTCCTCACCCTGGACGAGGTCCTCCCACGCCTGCATATCGGCGGGCGAGGGGGCCTGCCCGAGGAGGTACCGCCCCTCGTCGTCGTCAACGATTTCGGCGTCGGGGTAGCCCATCGATCGGACGTCGGCGAGCCGTCCTGGGCCGCCGAAGTAGGTCGCTTTGTAATCCAGCTTCAGGTCGAGCGTCCCGGCCTGGAGCGTGTTGTTCTCGAACGCTTCCTCGTCGGAGAAGAGCGCGGAAGTGCCGAGGCCGGCGCCCGCGGAGGCGAGGCCGACCGCTCCGAGTCCCGCGAGAACGCGGCGGCGGGAGAGGCTGTACGGCAGTGGGTCGTCGGTTGGGGTTGTCATTGGTTTGTCCTTGCGTCTGCGTCGGTGCAGGCGTTCTTGGCCTCCCGTCTTCGGGAGAGGACCCACCGGGGGAGTCGAACCCCCGTGATACCGGTGTGGGTCGGGTGGCGGTGTCTCGGCCGCTGGCCGGTCAGGCCGTCGTGTTCGTGCCGGAGCCGTCGTTGTGCCGCTCCTGTTCGGTGTAGAATCCGAGGTCGAAGCCCAGGGAGTCGCCCTGGATCTCGTTGCCGACCTCGAAGGGCAGTTCCCACGACAGCGCGATACAGTGCATCACGCCGTCGCCGCGGAACGCCTCGCGGTCCGGGTCGGTAGCCGGGTCCGCGAGCTCCTCGTACAGCGTCGCACGGTTGCCGTCGAGCGGGATGCCGTTCCCGTCAGCCAACTCGGCGAGGACGTTCGCGAGGGTGTCCTCCATAATCACCTTCTCCTGCGTGTCCTGCGCGGCGAGGTTGCCGAACACCGTGGGGATGTTCAGCGGGTCGTCGAGATCGTTGAAGAACACCGGGTCGTCGCCCGTCCCGCCGGCGGGGCCGGCCATCTCCTCTAGGGTGGTGGCGCTGCCGTCCACGTTGATCGTGTAGACGCTGGTCTCGGGGGACGGAGGCGAGGGAGCGATCGCTCCGCCGGGGCCGGCACGCGCGCTGGCTGCGGCGTCGGTCGGCGAGGAGAACGTCGTGGAGCCGGTGCCGTTGAACGACTCGCCGTCCGAGAGGACGATGTTCTGCTTCTCGATGCCGGACCGGCCGTTCGCGAGCTCGGTCTGTGCGCCGTCGACGCCCTCGCCGATGTAGGTGCCCGTCGCGATGCCGTTCGCGTTCGAGAACGGGTTGGGGTTGCCGTCGCCGTCGCCGGGCGAGGATGGCTCGCCGCCGGTCACCACGTCCGCCAGCTTCTGCCGGAGGTTCGACAGCGCGCTGTCGACGTCCGGGAGATTGCTGGTCAGCGGCTGGAGGATCCCGGTCCGGGGCTGGGTGTCGTTGCTGCCTTCGCCGTCGAAGTACGCGACGCCCACTTGGACGTCCGCGCCCGCGTTCTGCAGGAAGTCGACGAACTGTCGGGCACCGAGCTCGACGAGGTCGATCTTCGTCGTCTCGGTGTAGGTCGTCCCGTTGATCGTGATCGGGTCGGTGTTGACCACGCCGCCGTACTGATCGTACAGCATCGAGCCCGAGAAGTCGAGCGTGAGTACGATGTCGACCGGCGCCGCGGGGTCGTACACGTTGTCACAGTCCTCGTCGTACCAGAGCCGCGCGTTGATCGCGTCGCCGAGGTCGCCGAGGTTGTCCGGGTCGACGATGAGCTCCGGCTCGGTGCCGACGCCGCCGGACTCGGAGACATTGTCCGCCTGCATCCAGAGGTAGCCGGGGTTGTCACAGAGGTGTAGCGAGAACGTGATCTCGCCCTCGTCGCCGGGCTTCACGTCGGTGAACTGCACCAGGGTGTCCATCGCCTCGCCCGTGACGGGGTCGGCGCCGAAGTCGGCCTCCGAGGTCGGCGGGATGTTGTCGCAGTTCAGTAGGGGGATGTTCGCGCCGTTGCTGTCCTCGTCGTCGGCGTCCGGGTAGTCGCTGTATTTGAACACCTGGCCGTCGACGTCGATCGACTGTTCGCCGTCGCCGTCGTGGTCGGGGTGGGCGCTGACGAACTGGAGGCCCTGGCCGAAGTCGTAGGTCTGCTGCCAGTCGACGAGCAGATCGAGCTCGCCGGCGACGAGCGTGTTGTCCACGAACTCCTCCTCGTCGGAGAAGAACGCCGAGGTTCCGAGGCCGGTGCCCGCGGAGGCGAGGCCGACGGCTCCGATGCCGGCGAGCATCTTGCGACGCGAGAGGTGGTAGGGGGTGGGGTCTGGTGTCATTGTAGTGTCTGGATCGGTGTTGTTCGGATGTGTGGGCGGGGTGGCGTTACAGCGTGAGCGTCCCCGAAGGGTCAGTCACGTTGTCGATGCCGCCACGGCCGTCGTTGGAGCTGTTCGGGACCGCTGCGACGCCTTCGCCGCCGTCGCCACCGAACACCTCGTTGACCTGGATCGCGTCGGGGGCGCTCCCGAGTTGTGCCGTCGGGGCGTCGCCGTCGGCGGCGATCTGCGACCAATCGAGGATGAAGACGTACGTCAGCTGGTCGGGGCTCTCGTATGCCGTGAAGCCGGGGACGTCCTCCGCCGCGATGTCCACGCGGTTGGCCGCGTCGCCGCTGGCGGTGCCGCCGACGTTCCGGCGGATCGCACCGCCGGGGCCGCTCGCACCGCTCGAACTGTTCGCAATCGCGGCACTGCGGGAACCCGCCGCGGCCGACCCGTAGTTGACGCGGAAGTCGTCGTCGTTTGCGGCCTCGTCCACGCCGTCGTTGTCGACATCGATGTTGACCTCCATCGTGTAGGAGTTCGGGTTGCTGGGCCACTCGGTGGCGCCGTTGCCGTACACCTCGCCGTCGAGGTGGACGGTGATGGCTGTGGTCGGGCCGGCGTTGATGTACGCGGTGAGCCAGCTGCCGGTCTCGCGGACGCCGCCGGTCGGGTCGCTCGTGACGACCGCGTCGGCGAACGGGACCTGGCTGCCGTCGTTGTGCCGCTCCTGTTGCGCCAGGAACGTGATGTCGAATTCGACCGAGTCGCCCTGGATCTCGTTGCCAACGGAGGTTGGGACCTCCCACGCGAAGGCGAGACAGACGTCCTCACCGAAGCTCTCCTCCGGCGTTCCGGTGAACGCCTGCCGTCCGACCGCGCTGGGGTCGGCGTCGAGCGGGACGCCGGTGCCGAGGTACGCGAGGGTCTCACGCAGCGTCCCCTCGAAGAGCACGTCGGAGAACGACGATTCGCTCGGGCGGGACTGTGCGCCGGGGTCGAAGCTGGGGTCGGCGTAGAACAGCGTCACCTCGGCGGCGTCGGCGAGTTCGCCGTTGCCGGCGCCGGTGGTCGAGTCGACCGCCATCTCGGGCTCGGTCTGGCCGTTCTCGTCGTTCTCGGCCAGCTCCCCGCCGGCCCAGATGTAGCCGGGGTTGTCGACGATCGAGAAGCAGAAGGCCCCCCAGGAGTAGTCGCCGGGCTTGACGTCGGCCAACTGCTGTGCTACCGTGGGCGCCTGCCCGTTCTGGACGCCGCCGAAGCTCTGGCCGCCGCCGTTCGCGGCGCCCTGGTACTCGTAGACGTTCGCCTGCACGGAGAGGTCAAGCTCGCCCGCGGTCAGCGTGTTGTTCTCGAAGCTTTCCTCGTCACTGAAGTACGCGGAGGTTCCCAGGCCGGCGCCCGCGGAGGCGAGGCCGACGGCACCGAGACCGGCGAGCATACGACGGCGGGAGAGGCTGTACAGTTGGTTGGAATCGCGTGTCATTGGTTTGTCCTCCCGTCGGACCGTGAGACCGTCACGGGTCGTTTCGGGACACCACCCTCCAGCACTCGGGGGGTATTACCTATGCACAGATTCAGGCGTTTCAGCCCCCGAAACGCCCGTTTTCAACGGATCGTTATCGGAATTCGGGGTGCCGGCACGGAGCTAATACCGCTGTGTACACCGTCCGTACCGGTCGCGTCCGGTGACCATACCGGTGGGTCCGGCGAGCGTACCGGTCTGATCCGTCCCGCATACCGTTCGGTCCGTCCCGCATACCGGTCCGGACGCGGTTCGGGCCGGATCGGTACGCCGAGCGTGCCGCTCGGGAGGAACGTGGCAATCGATCTATACATATGCCCCCGTAGCACGTCTGGGAAGCCGATGTTTCAACGATCCGTACTTCCGGAAGTGGAGGTCTACCGCGTTCTGAGTAACGCGCGCAGGCGCGAGACGCTCGCGGAGCTGTGGGGACGGCCGGAGCCGGTCTCCCTGCGTGAACTCTCCGAGGCGATCGCCGCGACCGAGTCCGGATCCCACCCCGCGCCGCGGGCGCTCCGGGAGAGCGTCTACAACGCCCTCCATCAGACACACCTCCCGAAGATGCACGACCTCGGGCTGGTCGCGTACGACCCCGACCGAAAGACGGTCTCCGCGTGCGCGGAGGCGAGACAGCTCGGGCGGTATATGGACGTCACCACGCGCCTGGGCGTGACCTGGGGCGAGTACTACCGTGCCCTGGGTGTGGCGGGGCTTTTCATCACGGTCGCGTCGCTGGCCGCAGTTCCCGGGTTCGCCGCCGTCAATCCCCTGCTCCCGGCGACGGGGTTCCTGGGCGCCTTCGCCGCCTCGACGGTCTACCAGCTGCTCGCCGAACGGCTCGGCGTCCGGGGACGGATCAAGCGGCTCTGCGCCCGGCTGTTCTGAGACGACTCCTTTTGTCCGGATCCGAACCCCGACCCAACAGTTCGGTCGAGCGCCGATCACGAGCCGAGGGAGTGTATTGAACGCAGCCGCGGTCGACGGTGTCGCAGTCCGATCCGGCGGCTCGTCCCGCCGGCCGGCCCTCGGTCGGGACGAATCGGGACCCCGGGCGCAACGGCGTCGACGCCACAGTTTCGCCGGTAGCGAGCGGTGTCCACGACAGCCGTAGACCCGGTTGAAGACAGAAGGATACGATCGCAGGGGCGACGACCCGGGCGGGCCGACGGCGTCGGCCGGGGTGTACTGGGACGGGAGAATCCGGCGAAAAGTGGCGGAGTGTGGCGGCGCGACGACCGCGTCACTCGACGGCAGCAACGGCGCCGGCGTCGGTCTCAAAGAGCCGGGCGTCGCAGTCGGCGCAGGTGGCGGCGACGACCTCGTACTCCCGGCAGCAAGAGCTCACGGTCTCGGTGCCGAGCCGGATCGTCCCCCCGCACGTCGGGCAGGAGTCGAGACACGCGCGGACCGCCGAGAGCGTCCGGCCGCGGGCGGCGCCCGGAACCGACGCCCACTCGTCGGTCCACGTAGAGAGGGTGCGGTGGGCCGCGAGGTCGGCGACGAACGCCGCCCGCGACTCCCACCGGCCGAGGATCGACCCGTCGACTAAGACGCGCCACGACCCGCCCCCGCTCGCAAAGGACACGCGGTCGGGGGCGACGGCGAGGAGGTCGGCCGCGGCGGCCCGCATCGCCGCGTCGGTGTCGAGCCCGACCGCCGCGTCGTCGAGGCCGCGCTCGAACGCCGGCGCGAGGGCGACGTCGTCGCCGACATCGACGACGACCCCGTAGCGGTCGAGAAAGCCGACCGTGTCGAACGCCGTCTCCCCGGGCGTCGCCGGGGCCTCGGCCTTCCCGAACCACGCGAGCACGCGCTCGGGGAGATACCGCTTCGTGAGTTCGGGGGTGCCGGGAACGAGGTAGCCGCGGAGGTAGATGGCGGCGAGCGACGCCGTCGCGACGGCGACTCCCAGGGGAAGGGAGACCACCGCCGCCGCCGCGGCCACTCCCGCCGCGATGAGGAGGTTCACCGCCGTGCAGGGGAGACACCGGTTTGCGCCGGTGTACTCCGGGCGTCGGACGGCCGTCAGCAGGGTGCCGTACTGTCGAATCATCTCCACGTACCGAAGGCGGTACGTAATCATAGGTATGGGATCCGTACCCGCCGTCCCGGAGTAGTTTCCAGCGCGATGGCAGATTACGTATAATCGGCTCGTACGCTATAATCGAACTAAGGCGGGCCTACCGAGCCGCGTTTCTAGCGTGTGTATTTAATATCTTACTAATAATACAGGTGGTATGAACGGTGAGGCACAGACGCTGGCCACCGAAGAGACGTCGGGACGCGACGCGAACGCCGAAGCCGAAGAACTCTCAACCGAGGTGATTTTCACGACGCTGAGCAACCGTCGGCGTCGGTACGTGCTCCATTATCTCGCGCAGGTGGGGGAGTCGGTTCGGATCCGGGACCTCTCCGAGCAGATCGCGGCGTGGGAGAACCGGATCGACCGCCCGGCCGTGACCCCGAAACAGCGGAAGCGGGTGTACACCGCACTCCACCAGACGCATCTACCGATGATGGATCGGCTGGGTGTCGTCGCCTACGACAGGGACCGCGGGACGATTGCGACGACCGAGCACCTCGACACCTTCGAGATCTACCTCGACGTAGT
Organism: Halobellus ruber; assembly: GCF_014212355.1. Taxonomy (NCBI): domain Archaea; kingdom Methanobacteriati; phylum Methanobacteriota; class Halobacteria; order Halobacteriales; family Haloferacaceae; genus Halobellus; species Halobellus ruber. Next base: position 121,369 of record NZ_JACKXD010000006.1, on the reverse strand, counting down.
GCCGCGGGACGACATCCCCTGGAGCCAGTTCTACCTCGCGTTGGGCGCGGTGTTCTCCGCGCTCGTCGTCGTCGCCGCGCTCGGGTTCCCGCCGTTCTCGTCGGTCGGGGGCTTCGGGTACGCGCTGGCGGTCGCCGCGGCGTTCACCGTCGCCGGCGGGATCCACACGCTCCGGGGTCGCCGGACTCGCGTCGGAACCACCGCGGCGCCGGCGGAGATGGCGGTCGATTCCCCGCGGGACGCGGCGATCGACCCACCGATGGAGGTGGCCGAAGGCGAGTGACGCGGAGGCGGGAGGACAGGTCGGGGCAGACAACGCGAGCGGCGGCGGCCCAGATAGAACAACGAAGGTTTCTGCTGCAGTTATACCGGCCGCTCCGGAGTGGGCGGTGTCCAAAGGAGAAGGGCTGGGCGCTTGAGGCCGTCGGAGACGGTCGGGTTCTGGTGGTGGGTGTAACGGGTCCGTTGGGGACTGTCGCACTCGAATACGGACGTATAAAGGGGGATCCTACGAGGGATCGGTTCGGCCCGGGATCTTACGCCCGTTCCGCCGGTTCCGTCTCCGCCGGGGCGGCGGGTTCCCGTGCCGCCTCGGTGAGTTCGCTTTCGATCTGTTCGCGTCCCCGCTTGAACTCCCCCATCGCCTGCCCCGAGGAGCGGGCGAGTTTCGGGAGCTTGTTCGCGCCGAACAGCAGCACGACAAAGAGGAGGATCACGAGCAGTTCCGGACCGCCGGGGATGCCGATGAACGCCGGTATGAGTGTGTCCATACCGCTCGAAAGGCGCGCTGGAGGTATAGCTATGGTCGCCATACCCGCCCCACCGCGGAACCGCGTCGCAATCGGGGCGTGGTCGAACGCGACACGCGGCCGTCTTCCGGGCGGGTCCGTTCCGGGGCGGGATGCGGATCGGATGCAGTCGCCTCGAAGACCCGAAGGCCGTCGGTGTCCCGCCCGCAAGCGGGCGCCGCCGGTCCGCCGACCCGGAAGGGGGCGACGGCGGCTTTCCCCGGACCGGGTTCGGCCCCCGGACGGCGGGTGGAGGCGAGTCCGGCGGGTCGACATCCGCCCCGGCCGCACCCGGACGAAACGAGGGTGAACGGCCGCCCGGGCTCTCGGTGAACACAGCCGCTGGGGGTTTGTACCCACACGCCGCAGGGACGGTATGACACCGTCACACGTGTTGGTCCCGCTCGACGGCTCCCCGTTGGCTGAGGAGGCGTTCCGGCGGGCGCTTGCGCTCTTCGAGTGCCGGGTGACGGTCCTGAACGTGGTGACGCCGGTGGACGCGACGATGAGCGAGGGCGGGATCCTCGACCCCGACGAGGATCGCCGCGAGAGCGCCCGCGGCCGGGCCGATCGCATCGTCGACCGGGCGCGCACGCAGGCCTCCGCAGTCGACCGCACGGTCGAAACAGCGGTCGCGACGGGCGACCCGGCCGAGGAGATCCTCGGGTACGTCGATGATCACGTCGTGATGGGCGGCCACGGCGGCGAGCGGAGCGACATCGCCCGCCGGGTGCTGGGGACCGTCGCCACCAGCGTCGTCGGCGAGGCGTCCGTGACCGTCACCGTCGTCCGATAGGGATCAGCCGCCGAGGATCGCGTCGGAGGTCCTGTAGGGCCCGAACCCGATCAGCGCGGAGGTGACGAGGGTGACGATCCAGAACCCGAGCGTGACGCCGATCTTCCGGCGGGAGACGCCCGCCGAACCGCCCGCGAGGCCGCCGCCGATGTCTGGTCCGGTTTCGGCGCAGTTCCGCCAGTTCGTCGGCCACCTGATTCCCCCGCCTTCGAGACCCGCAGAGACGAGCTGTCGGATCCCCTCGGCGTCGGTGTAGCCGTGCTCGTCGCAGTACTCCTGGACGGCTTCGTACTCCGACGCGTCGAGACTGGTGGAAATCCGGTTCCGTGACATCAGCCCGGACACCTTCGCATCGCCGGCCGGCCGGGATAGTTATGCGGCGGTTACGCACGACGTCCCCGGGCGTCGTCGCTCCCGGCAGCGAGGACGTCGGGACCGGCGACACACGGAAGGATTGTTAGGCGTCGCTCCGGACCGACACGGTATGACGGACGAAAGTTCCGCGCGAACGTACGGCACGGGAGCGCGCCGATGACGCTCGGACTCGGGAGCGACCGCCCGGTCGTCGGGATGGTCCACCTCGACGCGCTCCCCGGCGCCCCCGACTTCGACGGCGACAGGACGGCGGTCCGGGAGGCGATGCGACGGGACGCCCGGCGGCTCTCGGCCGGCGGCGTCGACGCCGTGATGGTCGAGAACTTCGGGGACGCGCCGTTCTACGCCGACAGCGTCCCAGCCCACACCGTGGCCGAGATGTCCGCGTTGGTCGCCGACCTGCGGGACGCGGTCGACATCCCGGTGGGCGTCAACGTGCTTCGCAACGACGCCGAGGCGGCGGTGTCGATCGCCGCCGCGACCGGCGCGTCGTTCGTCCGGGTGAACGTCCACACCGGCGTCCGCGCGACCGACCAAGGGCTCGTCACGGGCCGGGCCGCCGAGACCGTCCGGCTCCGGGAGCGGCTCGACGCCGACGTGGCCATCCTGGCCGACGTCGACGTGAAACACGCCGCGCCGATCGCGGAGCGGCCGCTGGGCGAGGAGGTGGCGGACTTGATCGAGCGGGGGAAAGCCGACGGGATCGTCGCAAGCGGCGCCAGCACCGGCCGGGAGACCGACCGCGAGCACCTCGAAGCGGTCGTCGGCGCTCGCGACCGCCTCGCCCCCGGCACGCCCGTGTTCGTCGGCAGCGGCACCACTCGCGGGACGGTCGCGGACCTGCTTCAGGTCGCCGAGGGCGCCATCGTCGGCAGCGACCTGAAGCAGGGCGGCGAGACGACCGCGCCCGTCGACGAGGAACGGGTCCGCGAGCTGGTGGCCGCCGCGAGTCACTGATCAGGGAGGTCCGACGGCGTCGCGAGCGTTCCCCGCGGGCCGGCTGCGGTGCAGTTCTGCGCAGCCGCGCTTGCGGCGATTCGGCCGGCCGCCCGCGGTCCGGCGTCGCCCAGCACCCACGCGTGGATCAGCGCCGCGGTGAACTGATCGCCCGCGCCCGTGGTGTCGACCGGGTCGCACTCCCGGGCGGGGACGTGAACCGGTTCGGTCGTCCCGTCGGCCAAGTGGGCGCCCGCGTCGCCGGCAGTGACCGCCACCCGCTTGGCCCCAGCGTCGCACAGCGTCCTGGCGGCCGCAGCCGGCTCCGCTCCCAGGTACGACCGGGCCGCGACCTCGTTTGTCACGAACAGATCCGCACTGGCAGCGAGTTCGTCGATCGTCCCCAGTGTCGTCCCGCGGCCTTCGAGCTCCGAGAGCGGACCGGAGAGATCGAAGACCAGCCTGTCGATGCCGCTCGTCCGCCGGAGTTCGGCGAGTTCGCTCACCACCCGGTCGGGGGCGTAAGCGCTCGTGAAGACGGCGTCGGCGGCGCGGAGCCGCTCGCGGTCGGAGTCCCGGAGCCGCAGGTTCGGCACGCTGTCGCCGCCGGCGACGATCATCCGGCCGCCCTCCGGCCCTCGGAGGACCAGCGTGTACGACGAGGCCCCCTCGCCGCGGTGGATGGCGTCGGCGTCGACACCCCGGCCCCTGACCGAGCCGATGATCGCGTCGGCCGCATCGTCGTCACCGACCCGCGAGACGACCGCCGCGTCGTGTTCGAGCGCCGCGAGGCCGCAGGCCACGTTGGCGGCGACGCCGCCGCCGCGCTGCGTCCGGTCGGTAACGAACGCGCCGCCGTCGGGTTCCGGGAGGTTCGACAGGACGTAGACGCGATCCAGTACAGCGCTGCCGACAGTGACGACCGACGCCACCGGAATCAACCCTCCGCGAGGGCGTAGACCGTGCCGTCGGTGCTCCCGACGTAGACTGTCCCGCCGGCCACCGCCGGCGACGAGAACACCGCGCCGCCGGTCTCGTAGGTCCACCGCTCGTCGCCGCCATCCGCGTCGACCGCGTACACGCTCCCGGCGAGGCTGCCGACGTAGACGGTACTGTCGACGACCGCAGGCGACGAGAACACGGGGTCGGCAACGTCGAACGACCACCGTTCCGCGCCCGCGCTCGCGTCGAACGCGTAGAGGCTCCCGTCGTCGCTGCCGACGTAGACCGTCCCGTTAGCCGCTGCGGGCGATGAGAACACCGCGCCGCCGGTCCGGTACCGCCACCCCTTGTCGCCGCTCGCCGCCCCGACCGTGGACAGCCGGCCGGCGTTGTCGCCGATGTAGAACGTTCCGTCGACCACCGCCGGCGACGATATCCGGCGGGTCAGCGTACCCACCGTCCAGCGGGACGTCCCGTCGGCGGTATCGAGCGCGTAGAGGCCCCCGCCGGTACTGCCGAGGTAGACCGTCGCGTCGACCACCGCCGGCGACGAGAACACCTCGCCGTTGGTCTCGAACGACCACCGGGGAGTGCCGTCGGTCACGTCGATCGCGTACAGCGCACCGTCCGTGCTCCCGACGTATGCCGTCCCATCGACCACCGCCGGCGACGACTGTACCGCGTCACCGGTTCCGAACGCCCACTGCCGTTCGCCGCTGACCGCGTCGATCGCGTACACTGCGTTGTCGTCGCTCCCGACGTAGACCGTGCCGTCTACGACCGCCGGCGACGAGAACACCTCGCCGTCGGTCCCGAAGGTCCACAGACGTTCGCCGTCGGCCGAATCGAGCGCGTAGACGTTCCCGTCCGTGCTCCCGACGTAGACCGTGCCGTCCACGACCGCCGGCGACGACCCCACTTCGGCGCCCGTCTCGAAGGTCCACCGCGCTGTGACGTCGCCGGCCGGTCCGGTTCCAGCCGGCGCGTGGCCGGCGTTTGCGACCCCGCCCCCGAACATCGGCCACGATTCGTCGCCGGCGCCGGACGCCGACGCCGCGTCGGCGTCCTCGCCGCTGTCGCGGAAGGGGCTAAGACAGCCCGTGGTCAGGCCGATCCCGGCCGCGGCGAGAGCGGTGCGTCGTCGCATCGAACACAGACAGGGACAGCAGCGCAAAATAGCTGGCGCTCACTCCGGCGAATTCGGGAGCCTCGGCGATCGACGTGGGAAACGACGAAGCCGACGGGGTCGCGCGAAAGCAGCCGACCGGAGTCACGCCATCGCCTTGACCCAGCCGGGGACGCTGTCCATCCCCTCCTTGTTCTCCCAGCCGGCCTCGCGGAAGTACTCCTCGAGGCCTGTGAACTCGAAGCCGAACCGCTCTTCGAGCGCCGGGATGTCCGCAGCGTAGCCGACCTCGTTGAACCACTCGCACATCACGGTGAACTCCTCGCCGAAGGTGTCGTAGGCGTCCTCGATCGGGACGTGGACCGCCTCGACCTCCCGGCCGGTGACCGCGGTGAGGATCTCCGCGGTCTCTTCGAGGCTCCTCTCGTCGCCGGCGACGTCGATCGACTCGCCGACGTACTCCTCGGGGTCGGCCAGGGCGATCGCGGCGGCGTGGCCGAGGTCGTCGTTCGTGACCATCTGGAGGTCGACGCCCTCCGCAAGCGGGAGCGCCACCTGCCCGTCGTCGACGATGTCCTCGGCGAAGGCCTCGAAGTTCTCCATGAAGAAGACCGGCTTGAGGATCGTCCACGGGAGGTCCAGGTCGCGAATGTGCGCGTCGATCTCGCCCGCGGAGTCGAAGTGCGGGATGCCGGTGTCCTGGTCGTGGCTGCCCACGCCGGAGAGGACGAACTGGTCGACGCCGACCTCGCTTGCGACGTCGGCGACGTTCTTGCCCTGCCGGACCTGGGCGTCGTACCCCTGCGTCCAGAAGTTGGTCACCGCGAAGACGGCGTCCGCGTCGGCGACGGGCTCTCTGAGCGTCTCCGGGTCGTCGAGGTCGCCCTCGATTATCGTGACGCCGCGGGCTTCGAGCGCCCGGGCCGCGTCGCTGGTTGCGTCGCGGGTCAGCCCGCTGACCTCGAACGCCGCCTCGCTCGCGAGGAGGTGGTCGACGACCGCGCCGCCCTGGTTGCCCGTCGCTCCGACGACTAACACGCGTGTTGGTGAGTCTGTCATTTCGGGTTCGATCGAACAGACGGGTTTGACGGGTATGAGGCTTCGCGGACGGCAGTGTAATCGGCCGACACGGGTGTAACCGGGCGGCACCGGTGTCCGGCCTCGCACAGCCGTACAACTTCGAGTCCGTTCCGGGGCCCGTACGAAGCCACTAAGACCGGGGCTCGCCGATGGACGCACGATGGAGACCACCCACCGGGTCGCGATCGGCGACGCCCGCGAGCTCGACGGGATCGACGACGATTCCGTCGAACTCGTGGTGACGTCGCCGCCGTACCCGATGATCGAACTGTGGGACGACGTCTTCGGCGACCTCGACCCCGCGGTCGGGCCGGCGCTGGACGACGGCGACGGCCAGCGGGCGTTCGATCTGATGCACGGAGTCTTGGACGACGTCTGGGCGGAGGTCGAACGCGTCCTCGTCGACGGCGGGATCGCCTGCGTCAACGTCGGCGACGCGACCCGCACCGTCGACGGGAGCTTCCGGGTGTACCAGAACCACTCCCGGATCGTCGAGGCGTTCGCGGCGCTCGGCTTCGACCCCCTGCCCGAGATCCTCTGGCGGAAGCCGGGCAACGCCGCGACGAAGTTTATGGGCTCGGGGATGGTCCCGCCGAACGCGTACGTCACCCTGGAACACGAGTACGTCCTTGTCTTCCGGAACGGCGGCGGCACCCGGGCGTTCGAGCCGAACGCGGACCGGCGGTACGACGCGGCGTACTTCTGGGAGGAGCGGAACCGGTGGTTCTCCGACGTCTGGACCGACGTCGGCGGGCGAGTCCAGGCACTCGATCACGACGACCTCCGGGACCGCGCCGCCGCCTACCCCTTCGAGATCCCCTACCGGCTGGTGTGTATGTACAGCGTCTACGGCGACACCGTCCTCGACCCCTTCTGGGGGACCGGCACCACCTCGCTCGCGGCGCTGGTGGCCGCCCGCAACTCGATCGGCGTCGACCGCGACCCGGAGTTCGCCGAGGTCTTCGGCGAGCGGGTGGAGACGGCCCCCGGCCTGTCCCGCCGGGTGGTCGAGTCGCGGCTGGACGACCACCGGGCGTTCGTCGAGCGGAAACGGGAGGCGGGTGAGACCGTCGGCTACGCGGCCGACAACTACGATTTCCCGGTGGTCACGAGACAGGAGGTCCCGATCCAGCTGTACGCGATCGAGGATGTCGCCGCCACCGACGACGGCTACCGGGCGACGCATACCCCCGTCGGCCCGGAGTGAGTGTGGGGCCGGCGTCCCCCGAACCACGTGGAGTTTTGAACGCCCGCCTCCAACCGACGGTCGATGCTGGAGGGAGTCAACGTCGCGCTCGGGGTCTCGGGGAGCATCGCCGCCGTGACGGTGGTCGAACTCGCCCACGAGCTCCGGCGGCAGGGCGCGTCCGTCCGCGGCGTGATGACCGACTCCGCGCGGGGGATCATCCACCCGTGGGCCGTCGAGTTCGCCACCGAGACCGACGTCGTCACCGAGATCACGGGCCGCGTCGAACACGTCGAACTCTGCGGCCGAGAGGGGTGGGCGGACGTGCTGCTCGTCGCGCCCGCGACCGCAAACACCGTCGGCAAGATCGCGAGCGCCGTCGACGACACGCCCGTGACGACCTGCGCGACCACCGCCCTCGGCGCGGGCGTGCCGGTCGTGGTCGTGCCCGCAATGCACGAGCCGATGTACGATCACCCGGGCGTGCTCGACGCGATCGACCGAGTCGAGTCGTGGGGCGTGGAGTTCGTCGACCCCCGGATCGAGGAGGGGAAAGCGAAGATCGCGGGCGAGGCGGCGATCGTGACCGCGGTCGCGCGGGCGACGACCGAGCACACGCTGGCCGGAACCCACGTCGTCGTCACCGCCGGCGCGACCGCCGAGGCGATCGATCCGGTTCGGGTCCTCACCAACCGCGCCTCCGGGAAGACCGGCCGCGCGGTCGCCCGCGCCTGCCACGTTCGTGGTGCGGATGTCACGCTGATCCACGACGGCGGCGACGTCCACTACGCCGACGCCGTCTCCGTGGAGTCCGCCGCCGAGATGCGCGACGCCGTCCTGGCCGCAGTCGGCGGGGGAGACGACGCAAACGGGGCCGACGCCCTCGTGTCGGCGGCGGCGATCTCCGATTACACGGTCGAGGCCGCCCCCGGGAAGCTCCGCTCCGGGGAGCCCCGGCGTCTCGACCTCGAGCCGACGCCCAAACTGCTCGACGGCGTCCGCGAGGAGAACCCGGAGCTTCCGATCGTGGGGTTCAAAACCGAGACCTCCGGGGACGACGACGCGATGATCGACGCCGCCCGCGGCCTCCGGGACCGCGTCGACTGCGCGTTCGTCGTCGCCAACGACGCGTCGGTGATGGGCGACGACGACACGCGGACGCTGTTCGTCGATCGCGACGACGTCGTCGCGTTCTCGGGGTCGAAAACCGCACTCGGAAGCGAAGCGGCGGCGCGGCTCGCGGCGGAGTTGGACTGAGCGCGGGCGCGCCTCAGAGCAGGCCGACCAGCGTCGCCGCCAGCACGACGATCACGAGCAGCACGCTCGTGGCGATCCCGGCCCGGAGGCTGCCGTCCCGGAGCGACTCGTCGCCGCCGACGATCCCCGACAGCGGCCCGCGGATCGCGCCGTAGGGGTCCGACGCCGCCGCGAACGCACTGCGTGTGGCCGACACTGCGCCGTGGTCGACCGCGGCGAACAGGTCGGTCGCCCCGCGGACGACGCCGCGGACGCCGTAGAACGTGAGCGGTTCGAGCACGCGGTCGACGTCGACGCCCGGGCCGACCTTCGAGAGCGGCTTCTTGAGTATCGCAAATCCGACGACGCCCAGCGCCGCCAGCGCGAAGCCCTCCCCGAGGTGCCCCAGGGTGAAGGGGTGGGCGTCGGCGGTACTGCCGGGTAAAAGCGCGAACAGCGCGTCGGGGAACAGGCCGAGCACGACACACAGCCCCGCGACGCCCAGCATCGCGATCCGCTGGCCGGTGACCGACTGCTGGACCGACCAGGTGCCGGAGGACTCCTTCAGGAACGCGTAGTAGCCGAACTTGATGAACGACATGAACGTCCCCACGCCCGCCGCGAGCAGGATGTAGAAGATGCCGTCGAGGTGTTCCTTGTGCGCCGCCGCGGTGATCATCCCCTTGCTCACGAACCCGTTGAACCCGGGGAAGCCGCTGATCGACAGCGCCGCCACGGTAAAGGCGAACGCGGTCACCGGCAGCGCCCGCCCCAGGCCGCCGAGGTACTTCAGGTTCCCCTCGCCGGTCCGGGCCACCACGACGCCTGCGGTCATAAACAGAAGCGCCTTGTAGAGGATGTGGTTGAACACGTGGGCGAACGCGCCCGCCGTCGCCAGCGCGGTTCCGACACCGACGCCGGCGACCATATAGCCGACCTGCGATTGGATGTGATACGAGAGCAGCCGGCGCATATCGTTCTGGAGCAGGGCGTAAACGACGCCGACCAGCGCCATCGCCGCGCCCATGTACGCGATCGCGAGGTTGCCGTCGGGGAACGCCCGCGCGAGGCCGTAGACGCCGGTTTTGGTGGTGTACACCGACAGGAACACGCTCGCGGCGACGTGGGGCCGGGGGTAGGTGTCGGGCAGCCAGGTGTGAAGCCCGACGAAGCCGACGTTGACGCCGATGCCGACGGCGGCGATTGCGGCCGGGGCGCCCGCGGTGATGCCGTCGGCGGCGGAGAAGAGGAACGACCCGACCGCGACGTAGTGCCACACGACCGCGATCATCAGCAGGCTGCCGCCGACGCCGTGGTAGATCGCGTACCGGAAGCCCGCCCGGACCGCCTCGCCGCCGTAGTCCCACACCAGAAGCGTCGAGGTGACGGCCATCAGCTCCCAGAAGAAGAGCAACGTGAGCCAGTCACCGGCGAACACCGCCCCGAGGCTGGTGCCGACGTAGCCCAGGGCGAAGGCGGTCTGGCGGCTCCGCGCATTCGAGGAGTACGAGTACAGCACCGCAGCGGCGCCGATCAGCCCGAAGATCACCCCCATCACCCGGGAGAACGCGTCGACGTTGAACAGCACGGCGTCGAACCCGAGGAAGGAGACGGCGAGATAGGTGCCCGCGGGCATCAGCAGCGACCAGACGGCGACCAGGGCGGTGGCCCCGAACCCGAGCGCGTGGCCGACCCGCCGCGACAGGAACGGCGCCAGCAGCGCGGCCCCCAGCACGAAGAACGCCGGCGGCGCCACCGCGGGGATGTCCGCGGTCGGCAACGACACCGACGAGGCGAGGACGGTCGCCGGCCCGGTCCCGAAGGCAACGCCGGCCATCAGATCGCCACCCCCGTGACGTCGAGGACGACCCGCTGGATCACCGCGAGAAAGACCATCGCCCGCGGGGCGATCCCGAGCGCGACGGCGCCCGCGGCCGCGACGGTGATCGGCCCGAGCATAAACCACGTCGTCTCGGCGCCGAACCCGCGGGCCTCCCAACCGCCCGCCGGCGCGCCGCCGTGGTGATCGGCCTCGACGGCCTCGGTCGGCGACGACTCGTCGCTGTCGTCGGCTTCCCCGTCGCCGCCGACCCCCTCCTCACCCAGGTGGTCGCTCGGGTGCCTGTCGACCGCGTACTCGTCTTCGACTTTCGCCTCGAGTTCGACCCGGCTCTCGCCCTCGGAGGGGTCGACGTCCGGTTCGACCGTCCCCTCCGGCGAGGTGTCGATGAGGGCGCCGGGGTCGGCGTCGGGTTCAGTAGGTCGATCGCCGGCCGACCCGTCGCCGGACGGCTCCGACCCGACCGAGTCGATGAGATCGTCGTCCTCCGCGTCGCCGTCGTCGCCGTCGACCGGTTCCCCGCCGTCGGCGCGGACGCGCCGGCCGCCCGGCGGGAACTCGACGAGCGGCTTGGCGTCCGAATCCTCGGGCGTCTGGAAGAACGCCTGATAGACGATCGGCCAGAAGTAGCCGATGTTCAGCAGTCCCGAGAGGAACAACACCCCCGCAAACACGGCGGTCCCGGCGTCGATGCTACCGATCAGGAGGTACCACTTGCTCACGAACCCCGCGACGAGCGGCAGCCCCGCCATCCCGACGCTTGCGACCGCGAAGGCCGCCATCGTGACCGGCATCCGCCGGCCGATCCCGGCCATCTCGCTGATGTTGTCGGTGTGGGTCTCCACGTGGATCGCGCCCGCACAGAAGAACAGGGTGAGCTTCATGAACGCGTGCGCCGGGATGTGGAGCAGCCCCCCGGCGATCGCCGCGGGCGAGAGGATCCCCAACCCGAGCACGATGTAGGAGAGCTGGCTGATCGTGGAGTACGCCAGCCGACGTTTGAGGTTGTCCTGCCGGAGCGCGATGACGCTCGCGATCAGGATGGTGAGCGCCGCGACCGTCGCGAGCGGGAGGCCGACCCCGAGATCCGAGACCGTTTCGGGGCCGAACACGTCGAGGACGACCCTTGCGACCCCGAACACGCCGCTTTTGACGACCGCGACCGCATGAAGCAGCCCCGAGACCGGCGTGGGCGCAACCATCGCGTCCGGAAGCCACGAGTGAACCGGGATCAACGCGGCCTTCACGCCGAACCCGCCGGCGAGCAGCGCGAACGCCGCGCGGGCGACGACCGGGTCCGCCGACGCTAAGGCGGCGATCCCGCCGGGCGTGAACGCGACCGTGCCCGTCGTCCAGAACACCAGGACCGTCCCCGCGAGCACCGCGACGCCGCCGCCGAAGGTGTAGGTGAGGTACTTCCGGCCGGCCTGCCGGGCGGTCTCGCTTTCGTCGTGGGCGACAAGCGGGTACGTCGCGACCGTCAGCAGTTCGTAGAACACGTACAGCGAGACCAGGTTCGACGCGAAGGAGACCCCGAGCGCCGCGCCGACGCTCCCCGCAAACGCCGCGAAGTAGCGGGTCTGGGAGTGCTCGTCGAGCCCGCGCATATACCCGATGCTGTAGAAGCTGGTGACGAGCCACAGCAGGCTGGCCACGAGGGCGAAGATCATCCCCAGCGGGTCGGCACGCAGCGTGAGTTCGATCCCGGGGACGAGCGTCCCAAGGCGGGTGAGGTAGACATCGCCCGAAAGCGTCGCCGGCACGAGGCTCGCGACGGTTCCGAACGTCGCCAGGGCGGTGAGGATCGTGAACGCCTCGCGGACGTCGGGGTTGCGGCGCGATGCGACGATCGCCAGGACGCCGACGGCGGGGAGCAGTACCGCCGCCAGCGGCCTGAAAGAGAGGATTTCACTCATCGGAAGGACACCTCCACGACGGGCTCGAGAACGGAGATCAGATCGGTCGCGAACACCCCGAGCACGACCGCCCCGACCGCGGCGGCGACGACGACGATCCGGGCCGTCGTCGAGACGGTCGGGGGCGCGGCGGGTTCGTCGGCGTCACCGGCGGAGCCGCTCCCGTCGGCGGTCAACGCGGCGTCCGCGTCCGCTGCGGCCGCGGCGTCGGGGTGTTCCGCAACGGGGGGCGCCGGCGCGTCCCGGAAGTAGAGCCGTTCGAGCACCCGGGCGAAGTACGCCAGCGTCAGGAGGGTGCTCACGACCGCGACGCCCGCGACGATCCACCGGCCGGCCTCCACAGCGCCGAGGACGATGTGCCACTTGCCGGCGAACCCGACTGCGGGCGGCACCCCGACCAGGGCGAACGCAAGCACCGCAAAGGCCGCGCTCGCGATCGGCGCGCGGTCGGCCATCCCCGCGAGGTCGTCGACGGTACGTCCGCCGGCGACCGTCGCGAGCGCGCCGACCGCGACGAACAGCCCCGCCTTCATCACGCCGTGGCCGACGAGGTGGACCAAGCCGCCGAGGGTCGCGGTCTCGTTGACCACCGCGACGCCGGCGACCACGAGCCCGAACTGCGACACCGACGAGTACGCCAGCATCCGCTTGAGGTCGGACTGCAGTACCGCGAGTACGGACCCGACAACCACGCTGACCGACGCCAGGATCACGAGGGTATCGAGCGCGAACGGGACCGCGGCGTCGAACGCGGGGGTGAACACCGCGTAGGTCACCCGGAACAGCGCGTACGCCGACGCGGTCGAGACCAGCGCCGAGATGTACGCCGTGACGCTGTCGGGCGACTCCGCGTAGGCGTCCGGCTGCCAGGTGTGCAGCGGAAACAGCGCGGTCTTGACGCTCAGGCCGACCACGATCAGCGCGAACCCGGTCAGGACCGTCGGCGAGCCGTAGCCGACCTCCGGAAGCAACCCCGCGAGATCGGCCATGTTCAGCGAGCCCGTGGAGATGTAGAGGTAGCCCACACCCAGCAGGTACAGCGACGCCCCGATGGTGCCCACGAGCAGGTACTTCAGGCTGGCCAGCGCCGCGGCGGGCGACCGCCCGGTGGCGACCAGAGCGTAGGTCGCCAACCCCGTGATCTCCAGGAACACGTAGAGGTTGAACAGGTCGCCGGTCACCACGACCCCGGAGATCCCGGCGGTCAGGATGAGCAGTTCGCTGTAGAAGGTGTTCGATCGGGGCCCTGCGGCCCGGGCGTAGACCACGGTCGCAATCGTCACCACGGAGACGAGCACCACGAGCGTCGCCGAGACCCCGTCGGCGACGAGTTCGATGCCGAACGGCGGCGCGTACCCGCCGACCGCGTATGAGGTGCGGCCGGCAGCCAGGACCGTTCCGAGGACGCTGACGGAGAGCCCGAGGTGGGCGAGCGCGGCCGCGACGGCGGCGACCCACCCGGCGTTCGGCCGAACCTGCCCGACTGCGACCGGGCCGAGCGCGAACACGATCGGGACGACCACGAGCAGCGGGAGGGCGTCAGTCACGGGTCCGCACCTCCTCGATCGCGTCCTCGTCGAGCGTCCCGTAGGCCTCGTAGATCCGAACCACGAGCGCCAGCGCGACCGCGGTCAGGCTGACGCCGACGACGATGGCGGTGAGGATCAGCACGTGCGGCAGTGGGCTGGCGTATGGGCCGGGACTCCGACCGAGCAGCGGCGGCGCCGCGCCCTCGACGTACCCGCTGGTGACGAAAAACAGGAAGATCCCGACCTGGAAGACGTTCAGGCCGATGATCTTCTTCACGAGGTTTGGGCTCCCCGTGATGCCGTACAGTCCGATGCCGACCAGCACGACCACCGCGAGGTAGTTGTAGTGCGTCACGAGGAGGTCGATCACGCCTCCTCACCCCCCTCGGTGTCGGCGTCGACGCCGGTCGCCGGCTCGAAGTCGCCGCTTGCGAGGCTGAAGAACAGCCCGACTAAGACGCCGGAGACGACCGCGCCGATCCCGAGTTCCACGAGTTCGATCCCGTATTTCACGCCCGTGGCGTCGACGCCGTAGGCGACGTACTCGAGGAAGGCGCCGTCGAGCGCCACCGCACCCAGCCCGATGGCCGCGAACGTCGCACCGCCGGCCGCGATCGCGGTCCGGATCAGCGATCCCGCGAGCCACGCACGGGTCGACTCGATCCCGAACGCGAACGCGAGGAGCAACACCGCGGCGGCGACGAGCACGCCGCCCTGGAACCCGCCGCCCGCGGAGTCGGCGCCGTGGAACATCACGAACAGCCCGAAGGTGAAGACGAACGGCGCGACCGCCCGGACTGTGGTCATGATGATCGTGCTCTCGACGTACGTCCCCTCGTCGGCCCCGCTCATACGTACGCCTCCTGTCGGAGCACGAGAAGCACCGCGACCCCCGCCGCGATGACCACCGTCGCCTCGCCGAAGGTGTCGAACCCACGGTACGCCGCCAGCACGGCGGTCACGGCGTTCTTCACGCCGGTCTCGCTGTAGGCGTTGTCGAGGTAGTAGTCGGTGACCGGCGACGTCGCGACCGGGGCGTCGGCGGCGCCGACCGCCGGCAGCGACCCGACCGTCGTGAGCAGCAGCCCCACGAGGATCGCCACGACCGCGACAGACCGCCACTCGATCCGCTCGGACAGCCGGTCGCCGCCGGGGCGGACCGTCTTCGCGATGGTCACGAGGAAGAAGACGGTGGTGATGCCGGCGCCGACCGCGGCCTCGGTGAGGGCGACGTCGGGCGCCGCGAGCAGCACCCACGCCGCCGCGATCCCGAAGCTGAACGCCGCGAACGCGACGATGGCGTTGAGCACGTCCCGGAGGAGGATCGCCGCAGCGGCGCTCAGCGCCGAGAAGGTGAGCACCGCCGCGAGAACGAGGGTGTCGGAGGTCATTCCTCGCCCTCCGTGGTCCAGGGCGCGATGTCCTGGTCGTAGGCGGCCCGCGTGATCGCGTGGGCCGCCGTGGGGTTGGTCAGAAACAGGAACAGCCCCAGAAGCACCGTCTTGACGACGGCGAGGTCGGCCCCGAACACGAGGGCGACGCCGCCGAGCGTCAGGATGATCCCGAGGGTGTCGCTCTTCGATGTCGCGTGTGCCCGGGTGTAGAGGTCGGGAAGCCGGATGATGCCCACGACCGCGACGAGCCCGAAGAAGGTCCCGGCGGCGACGAGCGCCACGATCAGGATCTCGGTGATCGTCACTCAGATCACCCCGCCGCGTTCGACGGAGAACTTCGAGATCGCGATGCTCATAAGGAAGTTCAGGAGTCCGTAGACGATGGCGATGTCGAGGAAGCCGGGCTGGTCGAGCGCGGCGGCGAGCAGCGCGAGCACGACCACCGCGTTGGTCCCGATCCCGTTGACCGCGATGACGCGGTCCTGCATCGTCGGGCCGGCGACGATCCGGTAGACGAGCACGACCGCAAAGAGCACGAACGCCGCCGCGGCGCCCAGCAGTACCGTCTGGACGACCCCCGAGGCCGCCATCAGTCCACCTCCTCCCGGGCGTCGGGCGACGCGTCAGCCGACGGTGCCTCCGGGTCGGCGTCGGGTGTCGCCTCCTCCGGCCGTGCGTCGGCGGGGTCCTCCGTGGGTGTCTCGGGATCCGGCGCCGCCGTTTCGGGGGCCGCGCCGACGATGATGCTCTCGGCGTCCCCCGCGTCGTCGACGGCCGTGATGCTCCCGCGTTCGGCCGGGGTCGGAATCCGGGCGCCCGAGCGCCCGTAGAACACGAACCGAACCGCCCGCTCCAGCCCGCCGGCGGCGAGGTCCTCGCGGGAGTCGCCGGTCAGCGTGTGGATGTCGAGGCCGTCGCGGCCGACGTCGACCGTCAGGGTGCCGGGCGTGAGGGTGATGCTGTTCCCGAGCGTCGTCACGGGAAGCCCGCCCCAGACCGCCGCCCGGAACCGCTGCATCTCGGGGTCGATCGGGAGCGACGGGTGGAGGATGATGTACGCGATCGAGAGGTTGGCCTTGGTGATCTCCCAGACCAGATACGGGACGAAAAGCAGCATCCGGGCGATCCGGAGCCCGGTCCGGCGCGGTGACGGCGAGGTGACGAAGGTGATGCTCGAGAAGGCTGCGGCCGCGAGAAGCGCGGTCAGCGCCCCCGTTGCGAGGTTGAAGAGGCTGAGCGAGCCCGCGATCAGCAGGTAGAAGGCGTAGGTGGCGCCGAACGTCACGACCCCCTTCGAGAGGGTCACCCGGGAGACGAGCGGGACCCGGGCGGTCCGGCGCTCCACGGGCGCCTCCTCGACAGTGAGAACCGACCGCGCGAGCTCCCGCTCGAAGGGCAGGAGCATCGGGGCGTTCCCGCCGGGCTGGAACTCGGGGTCGACGACGACGCGGTCGAGGTTGAACTCCTCGGCGTACTCGACCATCACGTCGGCGTAGTCGCTGGGGCTGAACAGATACCGGTCGGCGCCGACGACGGCGGTCTCGATCGCCACGTCGGGCCCGTCACCGTCCTCGTCGTAGTCGAGATCCTCGCGCGCCCAGACGACGGCCCGGTCGAGGAGGTCGACGGCGGCGTCGTCGCTGAGGTCGCCGTCGGTGATCCGCCCGCGTGCGGGCGACACGAAGTGGACCGCCGCGGTCCCGTCGCCGGCTTCGGCGCCCGATCGGGCCTCTCGAACGGCGTACGCCACCGTGTTCCGGAACGTGGAGGATTCTCCGACAGGGACGAGGATCCGGGGACTCCCCGCGGCCATCACCCACCTCCCGGGCCGGCCGCCGTCCGGTTGATCGCTCGGATCATACGATACACAAACGTTACTAAGGGTATCAAATACGTCTGTCGCTCCCGTATGGGTTCGGGCTGTGTGTCCCGGACGGAGAGCGCCCGGGACCGGCGACCCGGAGCAGTGGTGTGGTCCGGGGAGCGGGGAGGAGTGTTGTTCGTGATCGCACAAGCGTGGTTCGACGCGGGATGGAAGCCGGCGCGTGAACGTAAGACAGCTGTTCGAGGAGGGCTCGGCCGTCTCGCCGGTCATCGGTGTGATCCTGATGGTCGCGACCGCGGTGATCCTCGCGGCCGTCGTCGGGTCGTTCGTGCTCGTACTGTCGGCTATAACTACGTGAAGATTTTCGACACCCCGGGGCGTCGAAATCCTCACGCGACTATAGCCGACAGCACCGACGATCTGATCGCCCCAGAGGCGCGTTGCGGCACGCAAACGCCGCACCGGCCGCCGGTGGCGGAACCGCTACCTTTTATTTTCGACCCGCGGAACCCCCGGTATGGATCGACTGCGGGAGTCGCTGCTCGAGGCGCCGATCATCGAAAAGGGCGACTACCACTACTTCGTCCACCCGATAAGCGACGGGGTGCCGATGCTGCGCCCCGAGTTGCTGCGGGAGATCGTCATCCGGATCATCCGGAAGGCCGAGATCGACGACGTCGACAAGATCGTCACCCCCGCCGCGATGGGGATCCACATCTCGACTGCGGTCTCGTTGATGACCGACATCCCCTTGGTGGTCATCCGGAAGCGACAGTACGGCCTCGACGGCGAGGAGCCGCTGAGCCAACAGACCGGCTACGCCGAAAACGAGATGTACATCAACGACGTCGACGCCGGCGACCGGGTGCTCGTCCTCGACGACGTGCTCTCGACCGGCGGCACGATGCGGGCGGTGCTGGACGCCCTCGACACCATCGGCGCCGACATCGTCGACACCGTCGCGGTGATCAAGAAGGCCGGGCCCAACCAGCTCGACGACAGCGGCCACCACGTCAAGACGCTGATCAACGTCCGCGTCGAGGACGGTGAGGTCGTGATCGTCGACGAGCACGGCGACGACTGAGTCGTTTTCGCGGCTGTCCTCGCCCCCCTACTCGATCACGAACGTCGGCGGCGCGATCCGCTCCGAGCGGCACTCCGGACACCGCGAGGGGTCGTTCAGCGGGTCGTCGAAGCCGTCGAACCCGCAGGCGCGGCACTCCGGGGGCGCGACGAGGAACCGTTCGTCGGCCCCGTCGGTGCGGACGCTCCGTGCGACGTGTTCGAGGTGGGTGTACACCGCCGACACCCGGACGCCGACCGCCGTCGAGAGGTCCGCGGCGTCGTGCGGCGCCGTCCGCAGCGCGTCGGCGATCCGTTGTCTGGTGGTTGCGTCGTCGGCGTCGGACATACCCGAAGACGGCGGCGGCGAGGTATATATCCTCCCGTCGGCTCCGGAGCGGCGGGTGGGAAACAAACTTGTCACTCCGCGTGAAGGGGGAACGTATGAAAGCTGTTGTACTCGCGGGTGGGTACGCGACCCGGATGTGGCCGATCACCAAGGATCGGCCCAAGATGTTCCTCCCGATCGGGGAGGGAACCGTCATCGACGTCATCTTCGAGGATCTGGAAGCCGACCCCCGGGTCGACGAGGTGTTCGTGAGCACCAACGAACGGTTCGCGGGGGAGTTCGAGGCGTTCATCGCCGACTCTCCCTACGAGAAGCCGACGCTCTCCGTCGAGGAAACCGTCGAAGAGGACGAGAAGTTCGGCGTCGTCGGCGCCCTGGCACAGCTCATCGATCGGGAGGACGTCGACGACGACCTGGTGGTCATCGCCGGCGACAACCTCCTCTCGTTCGACGTCGGTGAGTTCGTCGACTTCTTCGAGAGCGCCGGAACGCCGTGTCTGGCGGCCTACGACGTCGGGTCGAAGGAGCGCGCGAAGTCCTACGGGCTCGTCCGGCTCGACGGCAATCGGGTGACCGACTTCCAGGAGAAGCCCGACGATCCCCGGAGCACGCTGGTCTCGATCGCGTGTTACGCCTTTCCCGCCGGGACGCTCCCCGACTTCGACACCTACCTCGCTGACGGCAACAACCCCGACGAACCGGGGTGGTTCCTGCAGTGGCTCCAGGGCCGCGGCGCCGTCCACGCGTTCACGTTCGACGGCGCGTGGTTCGACATCGGCACCCCCGAGAGCTACCTCGACGCCGTGTCGTGGTATCTCGACGGCGACACCTTCGTCCACGAGGACGCGACGATCGAGGGGTCGGACCTGGGCGCGAACGTTCACGTGATGGCCGACGCGGAGGTAAGCGGCACCGAACTGGAGCGGACGGTCGTGTTCAACGATGCGACGATCAGCGACGCGGACCTCGACGGGACGATCGTCGACGAACACACCCACGTCGAGGGGCTGGATCTGTCGGGCGCACTGGTGGGCGCGTACTCGCAGTTGAAATAGCGGCTGCGGAGCCTCCGAACCCCGTTACGTCGGCTCGCCCAACCGCGCGTCGGTCACGCGGATGTGCCCGCGGGTGCGCTCCCAGACCGTTTCGTACTCCAGTTCGATCGGACGATCCATATGCGGCCCGTCGGTCACGAGCGTCTCGAACTCCCCGCCCTCGCCTAAGACGTGGACGCCGTAGGCCTCGTCGAGTTCCGAGAGTTCCGCGAGCGCGTCGGCGTCGAGCCGCCGACCCAGCCACGACTCGTCTAAGCCGGCAGCCGCGACCTGGATGATCCGGATCTCGAAGCCGGCGTCGAGCATCGCCTCGGCGAGTTCACGGGGGTCTCGCTGCCACAGGGGCGCGAACAGGTCGATCCCGAGCCGGTCGCACATTCCCTTGATTCTGGAGGTCTGGTATTCGCTCTCGACCGCGCCGGCGGTGACGCCCGCGAGGTCACCGTCCATCTCCGAGTGGAGGTCGGTCAACGCGGCCTCCAGCGGCTCGAGTTCGCGATCGCCCTGCGCGCCCGCGTCGTCGGCGTCGGCGGCGCCGAGATCCCCGGGGTCGACCTCGATCAGGTCGATCCCGATGCTCTCGGCGGCGAGGGCGGCTAATCGGGTCTCTGGAACGTGGTACATGTACGAGTCGTCGCCCGGGTGCACCGTCAGGAGGTGCGAGACGTCTAAGCCCTCTTCGAGCGCCCGGTACAGCGCCCACGAGGAGTCCTTCCCGCCCGAGAAAAGCGCCACCCAGCGTCCGGCGTCTGTCATCGACGAACGTAGGCAGTGGGGTTACAAACCGCCACCGGTTCCCGGGCCCGCTCCGGACTCAGTACCGGTCCGAATCGGCGTCCGACCCCAGGTCGGCGTCGTCGGCGTCCGCCTGCCCGGCCGCGCTCGACTCGTCGCCCGCGTCGTCGACGGGGTCGGCAGTCCCGTTCGTCTCGGCCTCGTCGTCGGGATCGTCAGTCCCGTTCGTCTCGGCCTCGTCGTCGGGATCGTCAGTCCCGTTCGTCTCGGCCTCGTCGTCGGGACCGTCAGTCGACTCTGCGTCGGCCGAGTCGTCAGTCCCCTCCGCATCGACGGGGCCGTCGGCCCCGATCCCGACCCCCGGGGCGCCGGTCTCCCGGTCCGCCGTCCGTGGTTCGACGTGCGAGGCGTCACGGATCCCGCTGTCGACCTCCGCGGCGGTCGCGATCCGTTCGACCGCCTCGACGAGCCGGAAAACGGCGACGATCAGGAGGTACGTGAGGTAGAGCCCGACCGCGAGCCCGACCAAGACGAACCACAGCAGGATCTGTGCGGTGACGACGACGCTGTACAGGAAAGTCACCAGCGCGACGGCCGCGAGCACGATCTTCGTGCGCCTCGACGGCCGCGGAGGGAGTTCGGGGGACACGCTCCCGACGTGTCCGGCCGACGGAATAAGCGTGTCGCGGTCGGCGCGTCCCCCGGACTGCCGCACTCGCAGGCGGTCGCTCCCGAACGGAGCCGCGGCTGCCCACGGGGCGACGACCGCCCGTCGGTCACCGCGCGCCCGTCAGTTCCCCACTCCCTCGTCGAGTTCCCCGGCGTGGTCCATCTCGACCACCTCGCTTTCGAGCCACTCGCGGAACCACCGAACCCGCTTGAGCCGCTTGTGGACGATGGTCTCGGCGGTGTCGGACTCGATCCGGTCGGCGGCGTCGCGGCCGCGTTCGAGCACCCGTTCGATCATCTCCGCGGCGTCCATGTGCGTCCGGGACTCATAGCCCATCCGGAGCAACATCAGGGCCGTCCCGTTGGCGCCGACCTTGTCGAGGATGTCGGCCTCGATCAGGCTCTGTGTCTCCAGGGAGACGTCCTCGAGGGACCCCTGATAGGAGTGGTCCGCGACGATCTGACACACCTGCTCGATGAACGACGCGGGGAACTCGCCGTGGCTGTTCAGGTACTCGCGGGCGACGCGGGCGCCCTCCTCGGCGTGGACCTCCTGGTCGGCCTCCAGCTTCGAGATGTCGTGGAAGAGCGCGGCGACGCGCACCGCGTCGGTGTCGGCGCCCTCGCGTTCGGCGATCTCGGTCGCGAGGTCGACGACGTTCAGGATGTGGTTGAAGCGGTACTCCGCGCTGTGCCAGGGGTACCACCGCATCCGGCCGCCGTCCGCCTCGCTTTCGACGCTGGCGGCGAGGTAGTCGCGAACGAACCGCTTCATCTCCTCGAACTCCGCGTCGGAAACGGTCGATTCCTTGATCTCAACGCCCACGGAACCACCTCCGTTCCGTGCCGGGTGGGCCGGCGGGATCCGAGTACACGTTCGAATTCATTATCGAATAGAACGGTTCTTCGGTTCTTAGGCGTTACGACGGACCGAACGCCTCCGCGCCCGTCGCTTTCGGGGCTGCCGTGGAGTCACCCCCGCCGTGTGACGTAGACCACGACGGCCGTCAGCGCCAGCGCCGGGACGGCAACGTCGAAGTCGAACAGCCGTTCGCGGATCGACTCGGCGTCCGTGTCGTCGACGGTCGTGCCGACCATCTCGCCGAGGAACTGCTGTGCGGAGTCGAACACGGAGTCCGGCGACGGTGTCGACGTCGCAGCGGCCGTCGGCTCCGGGGACGGCGTCTCCCGGTCGCGGCCGGCGTCGTCGTCCCCACCGCCACCGCCGCCACCGGATCCACCGCCGGCAGTCGTGGTCGGTTCCGGTGTCGCCGTCGACGTGTTCGTCGGGAGGTCCGCCCGGATCTCGCCGTCGACTGCGAGTTCGTCCGCGGGGTCGACGGTGTCGGCGGCCGACCGCACGGTGAACGTCTCGCCGACGCGCTGACCGTCGAAGTCCACGCTGGCGTTCCAGCGGCCGTCGGGGCCGACGATCGCCCGTACCGACTTCAGGAACTGCGGGTCAGTCCCGTTGGCCGAGCGGATCCGGAGGTCGAACTCCGATCCCGGCGCGAGGGTGGTCTGTCCCGAAATCGACTGGTTCGTGGCGTTTGTGACCACGACCGGGCCGTCGGCGCCGATCCGTGCTGAGACGAGCGAGTGCGTCCCGGCGACGCGCCGCCCCGTCCGTTCGAGGTCGGCAAACGGACCGTCGGGGTGGACGGTGAACGCCGCCGACAGCGAGTCGCCGGCGGCGGGTGCGTTCGGGTCGGGCGGGCCGGTCGCGGCGGAACCGTTCCACGGGACGGCGTCGGGGGCGTCGCTCCGGTAGATCACGAAGTACGTGTCGTTTGTCGCGTCGGCGACAACGTTGGCTGTCGTGTCGTTCAGCCGGAGCCGGTACGGATCCTCGTTCGCGCCGGGGTCGCGCTGGGTGACGTTCAGCGCGTACGGGTCCCCGCTCTCGGTCCCGGCCAGCCCGAAGAACGCCTCGGTGGTGTCGCCGGGCGTCCTCGCGAGTTCGCCCGCGATCCCCGGCACGACGACGCGGTGGACAACGACGTCGCCGATCGCGACCTCGCCGGCGTCGGTGAGGCGGCCGTCCGCGACCGCGGCGGACACGTCTGCTGGCGTAGAGAACGTCGCGTCCGCGGGCCCGACCCACGTGTCGAGTCGCCGCGGCGAGGGCTCCCGCACCACGAGCGTCCCCACGCCGGTTCCGGTTTCGCTCGCGTCCGCTCCCGGCCGAACCGTCAGCCCGTAGTCGCCGGGATCGAGCGACCCGGACGCCGCGTGACTGTCGTCGATGTCGGCAGCGACGACGGCGTCGGCCTCGCGGGAGGCGTTGCCATCCGTCGTGGTCGCGAACACATCGCCGCCGTCGTCGGGGAGGGTGGTCGCGTCGGCCGCCGCGGCGGCGTTGAACCGCAGCCGAACGGTGCCGTCGTCGTCGCGGTCCTCGACCGTCACGTTCGCGCGGAATCCCACCTCGGGACTGCCGACGGTCACCGTCGCCACGTCGGCGTACCGCAGTTCGAGATCGAAGGTCGCCACGTCGCCGGCGTGCTCCGTGACGACGCTGGTGTCGAAGGTCGCCGTCCGCTCGTCGGGGTCGACGACGCGGATCCGGCCGGAGCCGACTGCCGTGGCCGTGGCCCCGTCGGTGACGTTGACCGTGTAGTTTCCGGGGCCGGCCTCGACGAGCGGGTCGCCCCCGAACTCGGCGGTAACGTCGCCGTTGCCGCCGGTAGTCAGGTTCCGGCGGTCGACGACCGCACCGTCCGCAGCCACCAGGGTCGCCTCGACGGGCCGACCGCTCTCGACGGCCGAGACCCGGGCATCGATCCCTCGGGTGGTGGTGACGTTCCGGTCCGTGACGTCGACCGCGAGACCCAGGTCACGCACAGTAACGCCGGTCGTCGCCGCGACGCCGCCGCCCGAATCGGTCGATTCGATGGCGTACCCGCCGCTCCAGTTCCGCGCGGCAGTGTCGAACGCGAACACCTGGCTCCCGGCGCCGGTCCGGCCGGTGAACACGAGCGCGCCGGAGTCGTTGGAGGCGTCGAACGCCCGGTTCGGCTCGGCCGCAACGAAGGTAACGGTCTCGTTTTCGTAGGCGTCGGCGTCGTCGCCCTCGGCGACGGTCGCGTCCGTTACGGCGGCGTCGACGGTCCCGGGCGCGATGGTCTCGGTGTCGGCGGAGTCGTTGACGGCATCGACCGTGACGGCCACCGTCGCGCCGGGATCGACCGCCGTCGCCGAGGTCACCACGACCTGACCGTCAGCGGCTCCGTCGGCGTCCAGCACGTATCGGTCGGTGACGTTCTCGCCGTCGACCGTGACGGTGAGGTTGGCGCCGAGCGTCAGGTCCCCCGACGCCCCACCGGCCTTCGAGACGTCCTCGCTGAACGGGATCTCGATCACGCTCGCGGTGTGTGTGAGCGTCGTACCGTTCAGCGAGTCGGCCGAGAACTCGGTGATAGGTCCGAGGGAGAGCGGTTCGGGATCGTTATTGATTATTGCTGTCGTCGTTAGGTCTCTTGATTGGGTGTTATCAAAATAGGAAGCATTGATTATACCTCCTTCAGCGACGTGAAGTGTGCCGACAGAGTCTGTGCTACTGACTTCCGTACTCCCGGTGAACTGGTTATTTTTATTATGTGTTAGGGCGACTGTTTCTCCCCTTGTGTAGTACAGAGCATCATTTGTTCCGGGAGGATTCTGAAACGTTATTGTGACAGTTCCGTTTCTGTTCCGACTGAGCGAGGAGATTACATTGCCTCCAGCATCTCTGTCTTCGTACTCTATGTCTGATTTTGTTATTTTATTATCGTCGTTCTCATCAGCTACACTCACGTCTGTAGTGTAAGTAGTAGATGAGCCAGGACGTTCTCCAGTTACTGATACTTGCCCCTCAGTATCCGACTGAACGTTGACGACGTACTCCTCCGTCGTCGAAAGGTCACCGTCCTCGACGGTGACAGTCACGGTATCGCCGTCCGCGTAGGACGAGTCGTCGAAGGAGACGCTCCCCTGATCCGCGGCGGCGACGCCGGCGAAGGTTGTGCTGCCCACGAGAGCGACGAGCAGAAGCGATACCATCACAACGAGCTGAAACAAGCCATCGTGTTCCATCGAGTACTTCCTCTCGAGTCGGCGCGGTGGGAACGGACGAGTCCGTCCGCCGCCGGAGCCACAGCGTCGAACTGAGCACCCGGGCGGAGGTCGGTCGTGACAACAGGCCCACATCGGCAGTCGAACGCCGGACGCGACGCTCGTCGGCGGATACGTACCCGGGGAGTGCGCCCCTACCGCCGACACCACGGCGACACCTGCGGCTCACGTCGTCCTGCATTCCCGCTTCCGCTCCGACTCACCTTGGTCGAATGGAAGGCCGGATAAATACCTTATTTTCAGTTTCGAATATTGATAACGGTGGCGATCGGTGGACGTATTTGGCCCTAAACGGCGATATAGAGGGTCGAGGGGCGCTCTGAACCAGTCCGTCCGATTTCGCACCAGTATCGAATCCGAGAACTACTTGTACCGCAACGCGTCGATCGGGTCGACCTTCGACGCGCGCCAGGCGGGGTAAAGTCCGGCGACGATCCCGACGCCGATCCCGACCACGACGGCGAACCCGATCCAGTCGACGGCCGGCGTGAACCCCACGTCCGCGAACCGCGTCGCCCCCAGCGCGACGGCGAGGCCGACCGGGACGCCGAGCACCGCTCCCAGAGTACCCAGAAGCACCGATTCGGTGAGGAACAGCTGCATCGTGTCGCGGTTGGTCGCCCCGACGGCTTTCATTATCCCGATCTCCTTGGTGCGCTCGGTGACCGAGACCAGGGTGATGTTCGCGATGCCGATGGCGGCGACCACGAGCGAGATCACCGCGATCCCGGTCACGAACCGGGTGATCTGGGAGATCACGTCCTGGATCGCGCCCACGACGTCCTCGCTGGTCTGCACTCTGATCTCGACGCCCTCCGCGAGCAGCTGTGCGGCGTCGGACCCGCCGGTGAGGTAGGCCTCGGTCCGATCCTTCACCGCCGGGACCGCGTCGGGTTCCGCGACCACCGTGAGCTGCGGGTAGACCCGAACGTCGGCGCCGACCGAGGGGCTCTCGACGACCGTCGAGTAGAACGGGTCGACCGGGAGGTAGATCCGGGGCTGTTCGTCGCCGAACCCCGAGAGGAAGCCGCCGCGCGTGCCGGAGACGATCCCGACCACCGTGACGTTCCGGGTGTCACCGGACGCCAGCGTGAGTTGGAGCGTCGAACCGACGGTGACGTTCCGCTCGAAGGACCGGGCGGCGGCCTCGTTGAGGACGGCCTCCGACGCGCCCGACTCGAAGCCCCGGCCGGCGACGGTGTCGGCAGGGGTGAACGTCGCCGGAACGGTCGCGGTAGCCTGCCGCTGGGCGACGGTCTGGTTCCCGTACGTGACCGAGGAGAGGCCGACCAACCCCTGCGGGATCACCGCGTCGACTCCCGGCGCCTCGCGGAGCCGCTCGACGTCGATCTCCGTGAACACCGGCCGGGTCGCGGCGAGTTCCTCGCCGCCCGGGGAGTCGTCCTCGACGCTTGCGGGCGTCACGAACACGTTGTTGGCGTTGGTCTCGCCGATGTCGCCGATCACCGCCGCCTGGACGCTCGCGCCGAACGTGGCGAACGCGACGACCGACGCGATCCCGATCACCATCCCGACGACCGTCAGCCCCGACCGGAGCCGGTGGGCGCGGATCGAGCGGGTCGCGATCCGGAGCGCCTCACTCGGATCCATCGGTCCCCGCTGTCCGCCCGCCGGCTACCCGGCTCTCGGACCCTGTACCCCCGTCGTCGCTCCCGTGTGGTCGACGCCGGCCGACGGTCTCGACCCGTTCCAGCCGCCCGTCCCTGACGTGGACGATCCGCTCGGCGTGTTCGGCGATCCGGCGGGCGTG
Organism: Halobellus ruber; assembly: GCF_014212355.1. Classification (NCBI taxonomy): domain Archaea; kingdom Methanobacteriati; phylum Methanobacteriota; class Halobacteria; order Halobacteriales; family Haloferacaceae; genus Halobellus; species Halobellus ruber. Next base: position 94,646 of record NZ_JACKXD010000006.1, on the reverse strand, counting down.
GCTCACGAGCAGGATGGTGTTCCCGCGGTCGTGGATGTCCGCGAGCAGCCGCATGATCGCCGCACCGGTGTCGGTGTCGACGTTGCCGGTCGGCTCGTCCGCCAGGAGTAGCGACGGGTTCGGAGCGAGTGCTCGGGCGATGGCAACCCGCTGGCGCTGGCCCCCGGAGAGTTCCGCGGGCTTGTGGTCGTGGCGGTCGCCGAGCCCGACGTCGTCGAGCATCTGCCGGGCGCGCTCCAGCCGCTCGCTACGCGTCCACCCGTCGAACACCAGCGGGAGCGCGACGTTCTCGACGGCGGTCAGCCGCGGCATCAGGTTGAACGTCTGGAAGACGAACCCGATCGCCGTCCCGCGCTTCGCCGCACGCTGCGACTCGGAGACCGACCCCAGGTCGACGCCGTCGACGCGCACGGTCCCGGTGTCGGCGGTGTCGAGGCCGCCGATCAGGTTGAGAAGCGTCGACTTCCCCGACCCGCTCGGCCCCATCACCGCGGTGTAGGAGCCGGCATCGAGGGAAACCGACACGTCGTCGAGCGCGGTGACAGTGCCCCCAAGCTGGTAGGTCTTCGTGACGCCGTCGAGCGACACGACCGGATCGGCGGCCGCCGGGTCCGGCGCCGGATCGGGCCCGGCCGCGCTCCCGGCACCCGGGCCGTTCGGTGGTGAACGCATCGACCGCCGTTAGAACCGGAACGTGAAAACGCCTCCCCCGTTCGGGGTCCGCCCGAGATCGTCGGATCGACGCCGAGAGGACGCGACGGTCCGGAACCCGGCGGAGGGTCGCTACTCGCTTCACCGCAGAGTGTATATGGATTGGTTCCGTATCACGGGTGATGCGAGAGACCCACGAGGGCGACAGGGGCGCCGCCGGCGCGATCGTCGTCGCGGCCGCGCTGCTGTTCGTCGGCGTCGCCGTCGTCGCGGGGTTAGGGATCGCCGACGTCGGCGACCCCTCCGGCGACGCTATCCTCGACGACGCCGAAGCGCAGTACGAGAACGCCGAGACGGTCGTCGGGACCGCGACGGTGACGGTCGCAAACGATACGACCCAGCGGCAGTACAACACCTCGTTCACGTTCGGCGAGGGCAACGCCTCCAGGGTGTCCGTGTCGGCCGACAACCGCACGGTGATCGCGGGGACGAACGGCTCCGTCGCGTGGATCCACGACGAACGGACGGGGATCACCCGCGTGATCTCGAACGACACGCACGCCGGCAATATGACCCACAACGCCTCGTACGCGAACGAGTCGGCGGCGTACCCGCACGACTGGGACAACGAGAGCGTCCGGAACGTGACCGAACGGCTCCGGTCGTTCGCCTTCGACTGGACCGAGGCCAACACCACGGCGACCCGGACGGGACGTGAGACCCTCGACGGGACCGACGCGTGGGTCGTCGAGGTCGACCCCGACAACGCGAGCCGCGACGGGGTCGTCACCCACTGGGTCGGCGTCGACTCCTCGAAACTGCTCAAAAGCGAGTACGACCGGCCGAACGCGACGGTGACGGTCGAGTACACCGAGACGCGGTTCAACGTCAGCGTCGCGAACAGCACCTTCCGGCCGCCCGAGTCGGCGGCGGGGCCGACCTTCGACGCCTTCGGGCCGCTCCAGAACGCCACCGCGATGACGGTGCCCGAACTCGGTAACGACTCCTACACCTTCGCGGAGGGCCGGGTTGTCGCGTTCGGCGGCGAGACCGTGATCACCCGGTACGACGGGCCGGAGAACGTGACGCTCGTCGCCACCACCGCCGGGACCGACCCGCCCGAAGGCCAGAACACCACCACCGAGGAGGTGGCGGGAGTGACCGTGAACGTCACCGAGACCGACGACGGGATCGCGGTGACGTGGGACCGTGCCGACCGGACGGTGTCGCTCCTCACCGACGCCGACCGCGGGACCGCGCTCGACCTCACCGCCGACACGATCGCGGCGACCGACGCGGGAGACGCCGAAGACGAGTCCGGGTCGGACGGCGACTCCGAGGACGGATCGTCGTCGGACGCCGACGCCGGATCGTAGGCCCACCCACAACGCTTTCTTCGCCGGGGGCCGAGCCACGTCTGTGGACGAACTCGTCGTCAGCACCGTCGTCTACCTGCCGGCGGAGGAGATCTACGACTTCCTCGTCGACTTCCCGCGGTACGCGACGTACTCCGAACATCTCGAGGACGTCGTCCGCCGGCAGGGAGACGGCGGCGCGGGCACCCGCTATGCGCTCCGCTTTGCGTGGTGGAAACTCACCTACACCGTCGAGTCGGAGGTCACCGAGGTCGACCCCCCGAACCGGATCGAGTGGCAGGTTGTGAAGAACCTCGACGCCAGCGGCCGGTGGCGGGTCGAGGAACTCGACGAACTCCCCGACGGCGCGCCCCCCGGGGCGACGGTCGCCTCCCGCGTCTCGATGGAGGTCGCCTACGAGCCCACGTCGGCCAACGAGAGCCGGGTCAGCCTGCCGCGGTTCGTCGATCTCGGGTGGGTGGCGGACAAGATCAGGCCCGCAATCACGAGCGAGGCCGAGAAGGTTGTCGAGCGGGTCGTCGCGGACCTCGAAGGCGAACCCAGGTCGGTCGATCTCGCCGTCGAGCGGGGCGCGGGATCGGCCGCCGAGTGAGCCGATCGCAGCCGGCGGGTCCCGGCGACCGCGCGGGCGGATGCCGAAAGATGAATACGTGCCCGTCGGACACACTCGAAGCAGGCTATGCCGGGTGACCGTCCGTGAGGGTACTCGTCGTCGGCGCGGGGCAGGTCGGATCGAGCATCGCGGCCGACCTCGCGGGCGCACACGACGTGATCGTCGTCGACCGCGACCCCGAGCGGGTGGAGGAACTCAACTACTCGCTGGACGTGCTCGGGGTGACCGGCGACGGGACCACGATGAAAACCCTCGAAGATGCCGGGATCGACGACGCGGATATGGTGATCGCCTCGACCGACGACGACGAGACGAACATCGTGATCTGTTCGACGGCGACGGCGGTCTCCGAGGCGTTCACCATCGCCAGGGTGAAAAACACCGAGTACCTCCGGACGTGGCAGCGCTCCGAGCGGGCCTTCGGGGTCGATTTCATGGTCTGTACCAACCTGCTGGCCGCGAAGTCGATCGCCCGGATGCTGAGCCTGCCGGCCGCACGCGACGTCGATCCCTTCGCGGGCGGCAAAGTGGAGATGGCGGAGTTCGAGGTCGGCGACGACAGCCCGGTGGCCGACCAGACGGTCGCGGAGGCCGACCGGTTCGAGTCGCTGACGTTCGTCGCGGTGCTGCGGAACGGGTCGGTCGAGATCGCCCGCGGGGAGACGGTCATCACCCCGGGCGACCGGGTGGTGGTGGTCGGGTCCCCACGGAGCGTCCGCGGGTTCGCGGAGTCGATCGCCCCCGAGGAGGCGTCGGAGGACACCGAGGAGGTCGTGGTGGTCGGCGGCTCCGAGATCGGCTACCACGTCTCGCGGCTGCTCGAAGAGCGGGGGTTCCGACCGCGGCTGATAGAGCAGGACGGCGACCGCGCCCGCGAACTCGCCGAACGCCTCCCCGATACGGTGGTTATGGAGTCGGACGCGACCAACGTGGAGTTCCTCGAACGCGAGCACATCGGCGACGCCGACGTGGTCGTATCGACGCTCGACTCCGACGAGAAGAACCTGCTCGTGTCGCTGCTTGCCGACCGGATGGGGGTCGAGCGAACCATCGCGATCATCGACACTCCGGAGTACGTCGCCCTCTTCGAGACGGTCGGGATCGACATCGGCGTCAGCCCGCGGAGCGTGGTCGCCGAGGAGATCTCGCGGTTCACCCTGGAGGGCAACGCCGAGAACGTCGCGTTCATCGAGTCCGACAAGGCCGAGGTCCTGGAGATCGAGATCGCCGACGACAGCGTCCTCGCCGGGCGGCCGATCCGGGAGTCCGCGCAGGACCTGCCGGACGGCGTCGTTGTCGGCGCCGTGGTCCGCGACGGGGCACACATCACGCCCCGCGGCGACACGGTGATCGAGGTCGGCGACCACGTGATCGTCTTCGCCGATATGGACGTCGTCGAGGAGATCACGCCCAGACTCTGAGGGGGGTTCGGAACGCGGAGGCCCCGTGTCTCACCGGTTCTCGACCGAGGAGACGAACACCGCGAGCACCGGGACGATCTCCAGTCGGCCGAGCCACATCAGGAAGATCATGAGCAGTTTCGAGGCGTCCGGGAAGAACAGGTAGTTCCCGAACGGCCCCAGCCGGCCGAAGCCGGGCCCGATGTTTCCGAGCGTCGCGAGCGACGCGCTGACCGCCTCCAGCGTCGAGAGTTCGATTCCGACCCGTGCGGTGTCCAGCGTGAAGAACACCGACGCCAGCCCGAACAACAGGACGTACAGCATCGTAAAAACCAGGATGCCGCGGATCGCGTCCTCGTTGACGACGGTGCCGCCGAGCCGGACGGGCTGGACCACGTCCGGGCGGGCGGTGGTGAAAAGCTCCCGCCGGATGGCCTTCAGCACGACCAGCCACCGGACGACCTTCACACCGCCGCCGGTCGACCCCGCCGAGCCGCCGACGAACATCGCAAACAGCAGCAGCACCTGGGCGTGGGTGTCCCACTGCGCGAAGTCGGAGGTGGCGTACCCCGTGGAGTTCAGCAGCGACGCGATCTGGAACGCCGCCTGTCGGATCGTGTTCTCCGTGAGCCCGCCGGTGACGCCGCCGAGGTCCCCGAGCGGCGGGGCCGCGCCGCCGACCAGGAGCACGCCGACGCCGGCGGTGAACACCGCGATCGCGCCGGCGTACGTTCGGAACTCCGTGTTTTCGAGCATCACCGCCGCCTCCCCCCGGAGGACGTGCCAGAACAGCGCGAAGTTGACGCCGGCGACGATCATAAACGGGATCACGACCCACTGGACGGCCGCCGAGAAGGCGGCGATGCTGTCGGCCTGCGGGGAGAACCCGCCGGTCGGCAGCGTCGTGAACCCGTGGGCGACGGCGTTGTAGAGGTCCATATTCGGCGCCATCCCGAGCAGGTGCAGCGCGTAGAGAAGCGCCGCGAGGAGGACGGTGAACCCGAAGTAGATCAGCCACAGCGCCCGGGCGGTCTCGGCGATCTTCGGGGTCAGCTTCTGGAGTTCCGGGCCGGGCGCCTCCGAGTCCATCAGTTGGGCGCCGTTGACCGCGACTTCCGGGAGGATCGCGATCATCAGCACGATGATCCCCATCCCGCCGAGCCACTGGGTGAGCTGTCGCCACATCAGAAGCGCGTGGGAGTGCCGCTCGACGCCGATCTTCCCCATCACCGTCGCGCCCGTGGTGGTGAACCCGCTCATCGACTCGAACAGCGCGTTGACCGGATCCGCGAGCGTCGACGCGGTGCCGGCGCCGGCCAGCATATACGGGACGGCGCCCACGACGGCGGCGACGAGCCACGCCAGCGTCACGAACACCAGTGCCTCGCTCGGCCCGAGGTCCGGGTCGGGATCGACCCGTTCGAGGGCGAATCCGGCGACCGCGACCGCGACGATCGAGAGCGCGAACACCCACGCGTCCTCGCCGTAGATCACGCCGACCAGAAGCGGGACGAACATCGTCACCGAGAGGTACTTCATCCCGGTGCCGAGCAGTCCGACCGTCGCCCGCCAGTTGGGTCGCCACGGCATACGAGTAGTACGGTCCGACGGAGTACGAACGGCCGTATCAAACCATCGAAAGCGGGACTTCCCGAGGCCCGACGCTACCCTTCGACCGCCGAGGCCGCCCGGACGATGGCTTCCTCGCCGAACTTCGGGCCGATCAACTGGAGTCCCACCGGGAGCCCGTCGGCCTCGCCCGCGGGCACCGAGATCGCGGGGAGGTTCGCGAGGTTCACCGGAACGGTGTTGGCGTCCATCAGGTACAGTTGGAGGGGATCAGAGAGGCTCTCGCCGAGTTCCGGCGGGACGACCGGCATCGTCGGGGTCGCGAGCACGTCCGCGCGCTCGAAGGCGTCGTCGAAGTCGCGTTTGACCCACGCCCGGGCGTCCTGGGCTTTCTTGTAGTATTTGTCGTGATACCCCGCCGAGAGGGCGTAGGTGCCCAGCAGGATCCGGCGTTTGACCTCCTCGCCGAACCCCTCCTCGCGGGCGGCCGCGAACGACTCGTTCCAGTTGCCCTCGTAGCCGCCGGAGACGCCGTACCGCACGCCGTCGAAGCGCGCGAGGTTCGACGACGCCTCGGACATCGCGATCACGTAGTACGCCTGGACCGCGTGCTCGACGGAGTCCAAGGACACCTCCACCGTCTCCGCGCCCTGCGAGCGGAGGTCCGCGAGGGCGGCCTCGAACCGGTCGACCACCCGGTCGTCGGCGCCGTCGAGCAGGTCGGTGACGACGCCGATCGTCGTCCCCTCGACGTCGCCGTCGGCGGCCGCGGCGTAGTCGGCGTCGGTCGCGGGGTGGGTCGCCGACCCGCCGTCGGTGGGACTCCCGCGGCCGGCAGCACCCCGGTCGTCAGCCGCACCGCCATCGTCGTCGAGGTCGTATCGAGTGGTCCCGTCCTTCGGATCGGGCCCGGCGATGACGTCGAGCAGCGCGGCGGCGTCCTCGACGGTTCGCGCGATCGGCCCGATCTGTTCGAGGGAGTTGGCGTACGCCACCAACCCGTACCGGGAGACCAGCCCGTAGGTGGGTTTGATCCCGACGACCCCGCAGAACGCCGCGGGGTTGCGGACCGACCCGCCGGTGTCGGAGCCCAAAGCGAGGTCCGCGTCGCCCGCCGCGACCGCCGCGGCCGACCCGCCGGAGGAGCCGCCGGGGACGCGGTCGGTGTCGACGGGGTTCTCTACCGGGCCGTACGCGGAGGTCTCGGTGGTGCCGCCCATCCCGAACTCGTCCATGTTCGCCTTGCCGACGATGGTCGCGCCCGCCTGCTTCAGCCGCTCGACGACGGTGGCGTCGTACGGCGGGACGTACGATTCCAGCATCGCCGACCCGCAGGTGGTCCGGACGCCCTCGGTGCTGATGTTGTCCTTGACCGCGACCGTCCGGCCGGCCAGCGGCCCCGCCCCGTCGCCCTCGATCGTTTCCTCGGTGATGAACGCGTTGTGGCTCATTACGACACCCGCGGACCCTTGAAGAAGCCGTCCTCGGTCTCGGAGGCGTTCTCCAGGGCGTCGGCCTGATCGAGGCTCTCCTCGACCTCGTCGGCCCGCATCACGTTCACCAGTTCCTCGTCGGCGTCGACCTCGGGCACCTCGTCGAGGGCCTCGAAGTACTCCAGGATCTCCGCGAACTGCGCGGCGAAGGCGTCGACCTCCTCGCTGTCGAGATCGACCCGCGCGAGTTCGGCGACGTGTTCGACCTCCGCGGCGTCGACGGGCGTGTCGCTCATACCCGTGGGGTGCCGTGGCCCGGGAGTAAGGGTTTCGGTGTTCGGGGCGGCGAACCGGAACACCCACTTACGACCTCGCCGACGGGAGCGTATGGAGACCACGCGTCACTTCACCGCGACTGTGTACGTCGTCGAGGGCGGCGCGGTCGCACTACACCACCACGACCGGCTCGGGATCCGCGTCCCGCCGGGCGGTCACGTCGACCGCGACGAACTCCCCCACGAGGCCGGGCTTCGCGAAGTCTACGAGGAGACCGGGCTGGAGGCGACGCTGCTCGACGACACCGACCCAGTGGACGCCCCCGCCGGTCGGACCCTCCCGCAGCCCCGCCACCAGATGCTCTACGACATCGGCGTCCGCGAGGACGGCGGTGTCTACCACCAGCACATCGACCACGTCTACTACGCCCGCGTCGACTCCCGGGCGATCGACCCCGCGGGCGTCGACGAGGCTCCCCCCTCGGCGTGGGCGTGGTACGACCGCTCGGCCCTGCGGAACGGCGAGCTGGACGCCGATACGGTGCAGTTGGCGCTGGAGGCGATCGACGTGGCACAGAACGGCGACGGCTAAGACGGCCCCTCGGGGTCCGGCCCCGACCCGTCGACCAGCGTTCGGACGTACCGTTCGACGTGGTCGTCCATCCGGCGTTTGAACCCCGCTTGCCGGGCCAGTCGGTCCAGCTCGCGGGCGACGTAGGTGCCGTACTGGACCGCCTTCTTGTCCGCGGTCCGGACCGACTCCGGGACGATCCCGCGGGCCGCTTCCCGGAGGGCGAGCTTCCGCTCGTCGCCGTCGGCTATGAGGTGCCCCGGAAGCGACAGCGCCGCGGCGACGACGTCGTCGTGGAGCAGCGGGGTCACTGGTTCGACGCCCGCGGCCCGGAGCGCCAGCACGTCCCGTTCGGCCTGGTCGGGGATCGTCCCGAGGAGTTCGCGGCGCGCGCCCCTGATCGTGTCGGCGTCGACGCGGGGATCGTCGGGCGCCTTCGCCACCTTCGCGTACCCGCCGAACAGCTCGTCGGCGCCCTGCCCGAGCGCCAGCCGGTCGAACCCGTCGGCGGCGGCGCGTTCACCGACCAGAAACAGGGGGAGGGCGATCGGGAGATCCATCGGGTTGGTGCGACCCGTGGCGGCCACGAGATCCGGGATCCGCTCCCGGATGTCGTCGTGGGTGATCTCGACGACTCCGAGGTCCCGGTCCATCGCCGCGGCCGCCTCGCGGGCGGCGGCGACGTCGTGACACCCCTCGAAGCCCGCGACGTAGCACGGCGCCTCTGGCACGCCGGCGGCGACGACCGCCGAGTCGACGCCGCCGGAGAACGCCACGGCGACCGAGCCGTCGCTCGGGCCGTCCCCCGAGTCGGCGACGGCCCCGGTTCGGTCGAGCACCGCCTCCCGGACGGCGTCGAGCGCGCGCCCGCGATCCGTCTCGGGATCGACCGCCGGGAGCATCCAGTGAGGTTCGTCGGCGTCGGAATCAGAGTCGGCGACTGCTTCGAGCGGCCGAACGGACCCCGCGGGCACGGAAACGGGATCCGCGAGTTCGGTCGGGTCGAACGCCCACGCGTCGCCGTCGACGAAGAGCGGCCGCCGACCGAGGACGTCGCGAACGAGCCGCCCGTCGAGTTCGCCCGCGAAGCCAGCGGTGCCGGGCAGCGGGTCCCGCGTTTCGACCGCACGTCTGACGATCCCGGGGTCGGCGCCGTCGAGGTGGTCGCGCGGCCGGTCGGCGTGGTCCGTCATTCCGATTACACCAGATCCGAGACGACGCGTTCGATCCGCCGCCTGATGCCGCCGCCGAACTGCCGGAAGGAGATGCGCCACGGCGTCCGCCGACCGACCACGCTGGTCCGCCCCTCGACGATGGCGTCTAAGATCCCCTGGACCGACCGGTCGTCGGTCCCGACCTCGGTGACGGCCTGTCCGACCATCTCCCCGATGTGGGCGTCGCTGCCGGCGGTCATCGGGAGGTTGTGGGCGGCGGCGAACCGTTCGGCCTTCCGGTTCGCGCGGCCGGTAAAGAGCCGGGAGTTGTACACCTCGATCGCGTCAGCACGCGCGAGTTGGTCGCGGGTGATGTGACTGGCGACGCCGTGGCGCGACGACTGGAACGGATGCGGGACCACGGCGATCCCGCCCTGGTCGTGGATGTGGTCGAGCGTGTCGTCGTACGACAGCCCCTCGGGGATCAGTTCCTCGATCCCGAAGGCGAGAACGTGCCCTGCCGCGGAGGTGACCTCCATTCCCGGGATGCCGACCAGCCCGTACTCCGGCGCCAACTCGGCGGCTTCGAGGCTGGCGTCGATCTCGTCGTGGTCGGTCACCGCGAGCGCGTCGAGCCCGACGGCCTGCGCCTGGGCTAACAGGAGCTCGACGGGATCACGGCCGTCGTACGACAGCGACGAGTGGGCGTGCAGCTCGACCGAGAGCACGGGTCGGCGTTGGATCCGAGGTTAAAAAAGCAGTCCGATCCCGTCGGCCGGTCGGCTGCCGCTGCGTCCCAGAGCCGCGGACACAGTAAGACATTAACCCGGCCTCGCTGAAGGGATAGCCGAATGAGCCTGTCGGACCCCGACCGCGAACTCGTCACCGCCGAACTCGGGCGCGACCCGACGCCCACCGAGGCCGCCCTGTTCGAGAACCTCTGGAGCGAACACTGCGCGTACCGCTCCTCGCGACCGCTGCTTTCGGCGTTCGACTCCGAGGCCGACCAGGTGGTCGTCGGCCCCGGCGACGACGCCGCGGTCGTTCGGGTCCCCGACAACGGCGGCGAGTCCGACATCGAGACGTACGTGACGATGGGGATCGAGAGCCACAACCACCCCTCGTACGTCGACCCCTACGACGGCGCGGCGACGGGCGTCGGGGGGATCGTCCGTGACACGCTGTCGATGGGCGCGTACCCGATCGCGCTCGCGGACTCGCTGTACTTCGGCGGCTTCGACCGCGAGCACACCCGGTACCTCCTCGACGGCGTCGTCGAGGGGATCGCCGACTACGGCAACGCGATCGGCGTCCCGACGGTCGGCGGCAGCGTGGAGTTCCACGACGATTACGAGGGGAACCCGCTGGTCAACGTCGCCTGCGTAGGGCTTGTCGACGCCGATCGGCTGGTGACTGCGGAAGCGCGGGCGGCCGGCAACAAGCTCGTCTTGGTCGGTAACGCCACCGGCCGGGACGGCCTCGGCGGCGCGTCGTTCGCCAGCGAGGACCTCGCGGAGGACGCCGAAACCGAGGATCGACCCGCGGTGCAGGTCGGCGATCCCTACTCGGAGAAGCTGCTGATCGAGGCAAACGAGGACCTGATCGACGCGGGGTTGGTGCGATCCGCGCGGGATCTCGGCGCGGCGGGGCTCGGCGGTGCCTCCTCGGAACTCGTCGCGAAAGGCGGGTTCGGCGCGCGGATCGAACTGGAGCGGGTCCACCAGCGCGAGCCGGACATGAACCCCCTGGAGATCGTGCTCGCGGAATCACAAGAGCGGATGATCTACGAGGCCCGCCCGGAAGACGTCGACGACGTTGCGGCGATCGCCGAGCGGTACGACCTCGGCTGTTCGGTCATCGGCGAGGTCGCCGAGGGCAACTACGTTTGTAGTTTTGAAGACGAGACCGTCGTCGACGTCCCCGCGGAGTTCCTTGCTGACGGCGCACCGATGAACGACCTCGACGCCGTCGAGCCCACGCAGCCGGAACGGAACCGCCCCGAGATCGACCTCGAATCCGCGTTCGAGGCGGTGGTCGGCTCGCCGAACACGGCGTCGAAACGGTGGGTCTACCGGCAGTATGACCACGAGGTCGGGACGCGAACGGCGCTGCGCCCCGGCGACGACGCCGCGGTCGTCGCGCTCCGGGAGGCCGGAACCGGCCTCGCGATCTCGGCGGGCGCGGTCCCCGCCTGGACCGACTGTGCCCCGTACGACGGCGCGCGGGCGGTGGCGCTGGAGAACGCCACGAACCTCGCCGCGAAGGGGGCGACGCCGCTTGCCGCGGTCGACTGTCTGAACGGGGGCAACCCCGAGACGCCCGCGGTGTACGGCGGGTTCTCCGCGGTCGTCGACGGGCTCGCGGATATGTGCCGCGACCTGTCGGTACCGGTGGTCGGCGGGAACGTCTCGCTGTACAACGACTCCGCAGCGGGGCCGATCCCGCCGACGCCGACGCTCGCGATGGTCGGCACGAAGGCCGGCTACGACGCGCCGACCGCCGCGCTCGACGGCGACGGGGAACTCCTGCTCGTCGGCGCCGGCAGCGACGCGCTCGGCGGGTCGGAGCTCCTGGCGCAGGTCGGCGGCTCCGACCGGTTCCCGACGCTGCCCGACGATCCGTCGGCGGTCGTCGCGGCGCTCGCCGAGGTCGCCGACGCGGACGCGACGCTGTCGGTCCACGACGTGAGCAACGGCGGGCTCGCGGTCGCGCTGGCGGAGCTGATCACCGGGGACGCCGGGGCGGACGTCTCGGTCGCCGCCCGCGTGTCGCTGTTCGATGAGACCCCCGGCCGCGCGGTCGTCGAGACGACCGACCCGGAGAGCGTAGAGAACGCGTTCGACGGGGTCGCGCCGGTCACGCGGCTCGGGACGGCGACCGAAGACGGGGGACTGTCGCTCGACGTCGACGGGGAGTCGCTGACGGTCGACGCAGAGCAGGTCGCCGCGCTCCGCGGGGTGCTCGACGAGACGTTGGACTGACAAGAGGGGGGACCGACGCGCCTGAGTTACAGCAGCAGCGGGATCCCGAAGACGACGACGAGACCGATCACGAGCACGACGAACCCGGTAGTGACCTGACTCGACCCGAACTCCTGCATCGGGGAGGTGACCCGACCCTCGTCCTTATGATCGTCGTGGCCGTGGCCGCCGTGTGCGTCTCCGTGCCCGTCGTCGTTGCTGGCGTCGTGGTCGCTCATACGCGACGGATCACCCGCCGGTGATAAAACGCTCCCGGATCCGTCGCTCCGGGATCGAGCCGGACGGTAAGGGCAAACAGGCGACACGCCGCTCTGAGCCACCCGGCTCCCCCGCGACACACCGTGTCGCACACCCGCGCGTGTGTCGCGGCCGATCTCAGGTCACGCGGCGTCTGGCCGCGGATCAGTATATAAACGTTCGGCGCGGGAGCAAGTGGAGAGCGGAGCCGGAGCCGACCCACCCGCTCATCAGACACCTTTTGACCCGGCGCGTTCTACCCTCGCGTATCACATGACACTCACGAAACGGATCATCCCCTGCATCGACGTCGACCTCGACGACGACGGCAACCCCGCGGTCTACACCGGCGTCAACTTCGAGGATCTCGAGTACACCGGCGACCCGGTGGAGATGGCGAAACGCTACAACGAGGCGGGCGCCGACGAGTTCGTCTTCCTCGACATCACCGCCTCGGCGGCGGGTCGAGAGACGATGCTGGACACGGTCTCCGCAGTCGCCGACGAGGTGTTCATCCCGCTCACAGTGGGGGGCGGCATCCGCACCCGCGAGGACATCAAGGAGACGCTTCGTGCGGGCGCGGACAAGGTGTCGATCAACACCGCGGCGCTGGAAAATCCGGAGGTGATCGACGAGGGCGCCCGGGCGTTCGGCTCCCAGTGTATCGTGATCTCCGTCGACGCACGGCGGCGGTACGACGAGACCGGCGAGTTCTACGTCGAGGTCGACGGCGAGTCCTGCTGGTTCGAGTGTACGGTGAAGGGGGGCCGGGAGGGCACCGGGGTCGACGTCGTCGAGTGGGCGCGGGAGGCGGCGGCGCGGGGCGCGGGGGAACTGTTCGTCAACTCCATCGACGCCGACGGCACCAAGGACGGCTACGACATTCCGCTCACCGAGGCCGTCTGCGACGCCGTCTCCACCCCCGTGATCGCCTCCTCCGGCTGCGGCGGTCCCGAGGATATGTACGAGGTGTTCACCGAGGCCGGCGCGGACGCGGGGCTGGCGGCGTCGATCTTCCACTTCGGCGATTACAGCATCGAGGAGACCAAGGCGTACCTCGACGAGCGCGGGGTTCCGGTCCGGCTGTAGAGAGGGGTGAGGAAGGGCCGCTTACGGCGCAGCGGCCTCGAACGCGGCCGAGAAGTCCTCGACGGTCGTCTGGACGTTGCGGGAGGCCTCGCCCAGCGCGTCGAGGGGATCGACGCCGGCCTCGGTCTTGATCGAGAGGATGGGTTCGGTCTGACCACCCGACTGTTCGGGGTTCATATCGTAGGTCGCGGCGGCGACGCCGTCGGTCTCCAGAAGCGCGCCTTTGATCACGTTCATGAACGTGTGATCCTCGCCTGCGACCTCCATCCGGAGTTCCTCGTCGGTCTTGTCGATGACCCGCAGTTCCATACCCGTCGTACCCGGCGCGGGCGTTTCAGTATTTCGTATTCGGGAACAGCGACGGGACGTCGGGATCGGCGTCGACGAGGCGGTACTCGGTCCCGTCGCGGTCGACGATCCCGTGACGTTCGAGGTGGTCCAGGTGCGCGGACGCCTCGCCGGGACCGTGGAGGATGTGGATCCCCTCGAGGTCGCCGAACAGCCGGGCGCTGACGGTCCAGGTGTCGGCCGGCCCGCCCTCACGCAGCGCCTCGATCACGCGTCGGGTCCGTTCGACGTGGTGGGTCCGGATCTCCGCCGCCCGGCCGGCGGGGTCGTCGATCGGGTCGCGGTGGCCGGGCCACGCGCGGTCGAGATCGCGGGCCGCCAGCCGGTCGAGGCTGTCGACGTACCGTTCCAGCGGCCGGTCCACGCGGAGGTCCGCGCCGCCGACGTTCGGGGTGTACTGCGGGAGGATGGCGTCGCCGACGAACGCCTCGGCGGGATCGGCAGGCGAGCCGTCGGCGGCGACGGTCTCGTAGGCGACCAGTCCGGCGGCGTGGCCGGGGAGACGGAGCACCGAGAGCTCGCCGTCCCCGGCCGCAACCTGGTCGCCGTCCGTCAGCGGTTCGACCGCCACTGACTCCCCCGTCGCGCCCGCGAATTCGGTGCGGAACGACTCCAACTCCGCCTGTTTGTCCGGGGGGATACCCCACTCTCCGAACCGGCGGTCCCGGCGGTCCCACAGCGCGGCGAAGGCGTCGTCGTCGCCCGCGACGAGCGGCACGTCGGCCTCGTGGGCGAACACCGTCGCCCCGGACTCCGCGGCGAGTTCGCCCGCGAGCCCGCTGTGGTCGGCGTGCCAGTGCGTGAGCAGGATCCGTTCCAGATCCGGAAGCTCGAGGCCAGCGTCGGCGAGCCCCTCGACCAGGTCCGCCCGGACCTCGGGCATCGCAACGCCGGTGTCGATCAGCGTCGGCACCTCGCCGTGGATCACGTAGGCGTTGTTCTGCCCCTCGAACACCGTGTTGTTGAGCCGGATCCGCGTGAACTCCATACCCGGACACACGACCGAGCGGGTATGAGCGTTGCCGTCGCGTCGTCGGCCTGGGGGCGGCGCCGGTCGGTGGACGCATCCACCCCGCTCACCAGTCGCGACCCGCTGTCGGTAGATTCAATCCGGGCGATCACGAAATCGCGCCGGGGGATGGAGAACTTCTACGAGCTCCTGGGGGTGTCCGAGGACGCCTCGACCGACGAGATCGACCGGGCGTGGCGCGAACGGGTCCGCCGCTACCACCCGGACGTGAACGACGACGCGCGGGCGACCGCCCAGTTCAAGACGCTCCAGACGGCCCACGAGGTGCTGACAGACGGGACCGAGCGGGCCGCCTACGACCGGCTGGGACACGAGACGTACGTCGAAGAGCGGCTCGACGGGCTCCCGACCGCCGGCGACGCGCCGGCGACGGAGCGGGACGGCTCGAACGACGGCGGTACGTCCGGCGGGACGGGAGCGACCGGCGGCGGTCGGACAGGGGCCACCGGTCGGACGACCGGCAGCGGTCGGACTGGCGAAAGCAGGTCCCGGAGCCGAGGGAGCGGACGCGCCGGCCAGAGCGCCGGACCGAACCGGCGGGAGCGAGCGGCGGACGCCGGAACGGGGAGGGATCGGGGCGGAGGAACGTCCGCGCGGAGTGAGACGTCGACGACGAGGGAGCGACGACGGCCCCGGAGACCGCTGGCGTACGGGTGGGCGACGGTCGCGGCCGTCAGCGCGGTCTACCTCGTCGGACTGTGGTCGTACCTCGGAGCGAACGCGTCGGCGCTCGCGACGCTCGCCGAGGCGCCGCCCGCGACCATCCCCGCGTCGCTTGCTCGGGCGGGGGACCTCATCGCGCCCGGGACGTTCGTTCTCGACGCCGTTGCGGCGGGCGCGGTACTCCCGCTTACCCTCGCTGCGGGGGCGATCGGGTTGGCGGTGGGCTTTCTCGCCGTGGTCGCGTCGTTCGGGCGCGGCGCGGCGTATCTCTACGCCGCGGGCGGGGTCGCGCCCGCCGCGGCGCTCGCGGTCGGTCCGGTCGTCGCCGCCCCGGACGGGGCGGTACTCCTGCTCGCCGTGGTGATCCCCGTCGCGACCGCGGGGCTGTTCCTCGTCGACGTCGGCCGGGAACTCCTCGCCGGGCCGTAGCCTCGAACCCCAGTCGATGGTGAAGAGAAGGGGCCCGTGCGGGCCCCTGACTGACCAAGCCACTGCGGAGAGCACCAGTCTCGCAGGTTCTTGCCTGACGCGCCCGGCGTTCGGAACCGCACGCGTCGGATTCTAGACTCACGTTTGTGAATAAAAAGCCTGTGTTAGCACCAAGATATACGCCTTATATTCTGATAACACACTTATTGTCTTCTCGGAGCCGGTATAACTGTGTATACAGATATTTTTCCGTGGATATCGCGCCCGGAGTTGTTCAACTCTCACCGTCGGCAGCGGGAGCGCTCCTCGCCGGCGGGTAGCCTCGGTGTCGGAGCAAACTCACCGGACCAGATACGACTCCGCGCCCGGGAGAAAGCGGCCGAGATCCGCCTCGCGGCGGAAGTCAATCGACCGGAGCCGTCGGAGCCCCTCGACCAGCCGGTCGTGGTGGGCCGACCCCCACTCCGAGGGGTCGCGGATCGGAACGACGAGGAAGCCGCTGCCGGCCCGCTCGGTCGCGTGGAGCGCCTCCATATCCGGGTCGCCGTCGAGCGGGTGGGCGGTGTAGGTCTGCAGGACGTGTGCGGTCGCCCGCGTCCCGACGGGCAGGAGGACGTGGGCGGCGATCGCGCGGAGTTCGGCGTCGAAGAACGGTTCGAAGTCGTCGTACGACGACTGCGACGGCGGCGTTTCCGCGGGCGCACACAGGTGGATGTACGAGAGAAACGAATCCGCGACCGCCGGGGCGTCGCCCGTCGCAGTCAGGAGTCCGGCGTCGGCCAGCGCCGCCTGGAGACGGCGGCCGGCGGCGTTGGTGAACGGGACCCCGGTATCGAGACCGCCGTGGACCCTCGGGTGGTCGCCGACGACGTGGAACGCGGCGTTGGCGTCGCCGTACCCCGGAACGAACCGTTCGCACGGCGGGGACATCCCGAAGGGGTTGCTGATCCGGTCGGTGACGTTCTCCACAGCGGACGGACGGACGGCGCCGAGTAAAACCGCTCGGTTCGGACCGAACGTTAGAGTTCGACGCCCGAGGGGATCAGGCTGTGAGACCGAAGGAGGTTGCCCTCGGCGTCGTAGACCAGAAACGTCTGTTTCTCGTAGGCGACGACGTCGTCGCCGTCGATGCTGACTTCGACCCGGTACCGGCCGTCGTCGGCGTCGGCGGCAGTGTGGCCGTACTCCCGGGCGGCCCGGATGAACGTCAGTACGTCGTCGGCGTCCTGGTTGAGTTCCAGGACGAAGTCGCCGGTGATCCGGTTCGTGACGCTCACGACGCCGCCCGCGTCCGACTCCTCGAGGGAGTCCTGCAGCCGGAACGCCACGTCGGTCTCCTCTGCGTCGAGATACGTTCCGGCCGGATCCGAGAGCCGCCGCTCGAGTTCCTCCCTGGGGCCACGAAAGTCGATCCGGACGAGCGGCTTCTTGGGATCGCCGCCCCCGTCGACCCACGTGACGTTGTCGACATCTAGTTCGAAGTAGTCCCGCCTCATTCCGTGTGCGTAGTTTGGATATCATACGGTATGAACGTAACGCCCCGTCAGGCGTGGAGACGGCGACCCAGCGGAGCCGTCCGATAGCAGCCGCGGTGAAGCGGGCGCGCCCGGGCGGGCTATCGGTGGCCACCGACCGCGCGTCCGTGACGGTTACAGCGGGAGCGAGGCGCACGGCCCGTTCACGCGTCCCGGATCCGCTCGACGCTTCCGGCCCGGTCGCGCAGGACCGGCGCCGTCTCCGCGTACCCCTCGTCGTGGCGGTGGCACCGGCTCCGGTGGGCGGCGCCGTCGCCGCGCTCGTAGTCGGCGGGCGTCTCGCTGTCGCAGACGCTCCCGAAGGCGTCGGCAAGCGCCGCCGACGCCGCCTCGTCGCGGCCCTCCGCCGCGAGTTCGGTCGCGCGGTCGACGACGTCCGCGGCGTCGGCCGGGAGCGTCACGTCCGCGAACAGCAACGACTGTAGCTCCGCGAACTCCTCGGGTGCGTCGCTCACCCCCAGTCGCCGTCGAACCGTCTCGACGAGCGATCGCTCCGAGCGAGCCCGCTCGCGGAGCACCGTCCGGAACTCCTCGATGGCGGCCCACGCCTGCTCGGAGAGGTCGTACCCCTCGGGGTGGATCTTCGCCGGACACCGCGTCGCGAACGCACAGCCCTCGGGGGGGTCACGCGGGCTCGGCGGCGTCCCGCGGAGCGGGATCTCCTCCTCGGTCACGCCCGCGTCGGCCGCCTGCGACCCCGGGATCGCGGAGAGCAGCGACTGCGTGTACGGGTGGTGCGGCGTCCGGAACACGCGCTCGGTCGGCCCGAGTTCCACCAGGTTGCCGAGATACATCACGGCGACCCGGTCGGCGATGTGGCGGACGACCGAGAGGTCGTGGGCGATGAACAGATACGTCAGCCCGAACTCCTCTTGGAGATCTTCGAGCAGGTTGATGATCCGTGCCTGTACGGAGACGTCGAGCGCGCTCACGGGCTCGTCGAGGACGAGGAAATCCGGTTCGAGGGCCAGCGCCCGCGCGATCCCGATCCGCTGGAGCTGGCCGCCGGAGAACTGGTGTGGGTACCGGTAGTAGTGTTCCTCCCGGAGGCCGACGCGGGAGAGGAGGTCGAACACGCGCTCCTCCCGGTCGCGCGGCGACTGCCAGCCGTGGCCGTCCAGCGGCTCGCGGACGATCTCGCCGACCGTCATCCGGTCGTTGAGGCTGGACTCGGGGTCCTGGAAGACGATCTGGGCGTTCTGCTGGAACGCCCGACGCTCGGCCCCGGAGACGTTCGTCACGTCGCGGCCGCGGGACGTGATCCGGCCGTCGGTGGCGTCCTCCAGCCCGACGACGGTGCGGCCGAGGGTCGTCTTCCCGCAGCCGGACTCCCCGACCAGGCCCAACGTCTCGCCTTCCGACAGCTCGAAGGAGACGCCGTCGACGGCCTTTACCGGGTCGTCGCCGAACAGCCCGCCGTCGTCGTAGTACTTCCGGAGGTCCTCGACCGCGAGCAACGGGTCGGTCACTCCCGGTCACCCCCGAAGAAATCGGCGTCCTCGGCCGTCTCCCCGTACGCCTCGTCGTACAGGAGACACGCCGCCTCGTGGTCCTCGCCGACCGCGACGGCCTCGGGATGAACCGCCTCGCAGCCGTCGAACGCCGCCGGACACCGCGGCGCGAACCGGCAGCTTCCGGCCGGCGCCGACGGCGTCGGGACCTCCCCCTCGATGGTGGGCAGCCGGTCGCCCGTCGCCGTGCGGCCGGGGATGCTCGCGAGCAACCCCTTCGTGTAGGGGTGTTTCGGGTTCGAAAACAGCTCCGCGACGGGCGCGGACTCCACGATCTCGCCGGCGTACATCACGTTCACGCGGTCGGTCGTCTCCTCGATGACGCCCATGTCGTGGGTGATAAACAGGATGGCGAGATCCTCCGTCGCCTGGAGGTCCGCGAGCAGATCCAGGATCTGCGCTTGGACGGTCACGTCGAGGGCGGTCGTCGGCTCGTCGCAGATCAGCAGGTCGGGGTCGCAAGCCAGCGCCACCGCGATCACCGCCCGCTGCTGCATCCCGCCGGAGAACTGGTGGGGGTACTCGTCGACGCGGCGGCCGGCGTCGGGGATACCGACCGCCTCTAAGTGTTCGACCGCGCGTTCGTGTGCCTCCCGGCCGCGCAACCCCTGGTGGATGCGCAGCGACTCCTTGATCTGGTTACCGACCGTGTAGACGGGGTTGAGGCTGTTCGTGGGGTCCTGGAAGACGATCGCCATATCGCCGCGGTGGCGGTCCCAGTTCCCCGCGGTGAGTTCGTCGCCCCGGAACCGGACGCTGCCGTCCTCGATGACGCCGGGGGGTTTCACCAGCCCCATGATCGAGCGCGCGGTGACGCTCTTCCCGGAGCCGGACTCGCCGACCAGGCCGACCGTCTCGCCGGCCGCGACGTCGAAGTCGATGCCGTCGACCGCGTACACCGTCTCCTTGTCGGTGTGGAAGACCGTCCTGAGGCCCTCGACTTCGAGGATGCTCACGCGCCACCCCCCTGTGCGCCGCCGCCCGTCTCGTCGGCGGCGCTGTCGGACTGGGGGTCGATGGCGTCGCGGATGCCGTCCCCCAGGGCGTTGAACCCGGTGACGACGAGCGTGATGAGCGCGCCGGGGATGAACGAGATGTGCCACGACACCGTCCCGACGTACTCCTGGCCGGCGTTGACCGCGCGGCCCCACTCGGGGGTCGGCGCGTTCACCCCCAGTCCGAGGAACGACAGCCCGGCGATGGCGATGATGGCGCCGCCGAGCGTCATCGACCCGTAAACGAGCACGTAGCCGAGGATGTACGGCAGCATATGCTTGCGCATGATCGTCCACGGGCGGCGGCCGTACATCTTCGCGGCGTCGATCCACTCGTTTTCGGCGACCTGGAGGGCGGGGCCGCGGAACGATCGCCAGAGGAACGGCCACCCGGTGCCGGCGAAGATCAACCCGAGGACGAGACCGCCACCGTAGAGGCTGCCGAGCCAGGTGCCGCCGAGGATCACCGTGAGCATGATGAGCAACAGGAGTCGGGGCATCGCCATAATCGAGTCCGACACCACGACGAGGCCGAGGTCGACCCGGCCCTTGTAGTACGCCGACACGAGCGCGCCGGAGACCGCGATGGCGCTGCTCAGCGCGACCGCGAGCAGGCCGATGATCAGCGAGAGCCGCGACCCCGCCACGATGAACGTGAACAGGTCCTGGCCGGACGGCATCGTCCCGAACGGGTGGAACCGGCCGTAGTCGTCGTACGTCATCGGTCCGACGTTCAGGTCGGAGTTCCCGGCCGACCGCGTGTTCTGGTTGGCCACGCCGACCGACACCTGCTCAACGGTGCCGGCGCTGGCGTCCCAGTACTCGATCTGGTGGCCGTACGGTTCCCCGATGTTCTGGTCGACCGTCGTCGGCCCCAGCGCCGGCGCGAACACGGCCATCGTGACGAACGACAGCACGACGACCAGCCCGAACAGCCCCCAGTAGTGCGACCGGAGCCGGTCGATCACGTCGTCGATCGGCGCCCAGTCGGCGACCCGGTAGTGCCGGCGATGGATGCGGTACCCGGCGAACACCCAGCCGGCGACGACGAAGGCGTACGCGTAGATGGCGGCGACGCGGAGCAGCCACGCGTACATCGGCTGGAGCCCCAGGAACGTCCCGACGTACCCCTGGCCGTCGTAGTGGCCCTGGTTCGGGATGACCTCCCGGGAGAGCAACGTGGGTATCTCGGCGGCCGCGTCCGCGACCGCCTGCAGGACCCCCGGCGCGACGGCCGGCAGGGCCGCGACCAGGTCGACGAGGAGCGTCGCCGCGAAATGTGCGACCGCGCCCGCCTGGACGCTCAGCAACACGACGCCGATTCCGAGCCACTGGGCGGCCGGCCCCGGGGCGTTCCGCAGGCGGGTCCGGAGCGGGACCCGGGTGTGTGTCTCCCCCATCTCAGTTCCCCTCGTACCCGACGCGCGGGTCGATGATCGTGTACAGGATGTCCTGTAGGATGTTGATCGCGAGCATCACGACGATGAAGATGAACATCAGCGCGCCGATCAGCGGGAGGTCCCCCTGGATCGCCGCCCGGAAGAACAGAAAGCCCATCCCCTGGATGCCGAACACCGTCTCGACGAGCACCGACCCGCCGATGAGGAGGAACGCCTCGTTCGTGACAAGCGGCACCAGCGGGACGAGCGCGTTCCGGAAGATGTGTTTCCAGACGAGAAGCCGGTCGGGGACGCCCTTCGCACGCGCGAGGTCGACGTACTTCGACTGCTTGGTCTCCAAGACCGCCGTGCGGCCGATGCGCATCTCGTTGCCCATCGCGGCCGATCCCAGAACGACCGACGCCGGCAGGATCTTCTTCGTCGCCGCAAGGAAGTTCGACGGGCGGTGGAGGTTCTGCAGGTTTGGGTTGCCCGTGATGGCGTCGACCGGGACGATCAGGCTGTCCCAGTCGATGCCGAGAAGGTCCTGCGACTGGACCAGAAGCGTCAGCAGCATCACGGCCAACCAGAAGTTCGGCATCGCCCGCCACACGATGCCGCCAAGCGACGCGACGTAGTCCGGGAGGGTGTTGGAGTGCAGGCCCGCGTAGAACCCCAGCGGGACGCCGACGAAGACGGCGATGATGACCGCCCACACGCCGAGCCACAGCGTCCGCGGCAGGAACTGGAGGATGAGCGTGTCGACCGACGACCCGGGGTACAGCAGCCACGTCTGGCCGAGATCCAGCGTCAACATGTTCCACATCCAGTCCTGGTAGTGCGCAAGCGGCGCCTGGTCCAAGCCGAGTTGCTCCCTGGCGGCCTCGTACGCCTCGGGGTCCTGCGTCTGTGTACTCCCCAGGACGCTCGCCGCCGGGTCGATGGGGCCCATATAGATGGCGAACCACGTCATACTCATCCCCGCCCACAGCACCGGCAGGGTCATCGCGAGCCGCTTCGCCAGGTAGCGGGCCCGGCTCATCGCCCGACCACCCCCCCGTGACGATCGTCTCCTCGCGCCGAGATAACAGACATCGTGGGTGAGGCAGGTCAGTCCCGGGAGATGGTAACGCCGTCGAACGTCTGCCGCCCCATGGGACCGACCATCCGGACGTCGACGTCGTCGGTCCACCACCGCTGGCGCACGGAGTACACCGTCGGCAGCGTGTGCACTGCACCCCAGTTACACTGCTCGAGCGCGAGGTACGCCTGGTTGCGCTCGCGCTGGTTCTCCGGGCCGCCGGCGCGGTGGTCCTGGTAGTGGGCCCACGCCTCGTCGGCGCGGTTCATCAGCGACGTCCACTCGCTTTTGTCCTCGTAGGACCACCGGGTGAACTGGCCGCTGGGGTCGTCGGGGGGGTGGGCGTACCGGAGGAAGTTGTCCGCCTCCGGCCACTCCATCCCGTCGCCCAGCGAGAACATATCCATCGAGCCCTCGACCGCCTGCGAGATGATGGTACCGAGGTTCGCACGCTCGATCTCGATGTTGATGTGCGCGGAGGTGGCCTTGTCGCGGATGCGCGTTGCGACCTCCTGCCACGCGTTCGCGTCCGTGAAGTTGGCCTCGCTGTACACCGTCATCGTCATCTCGTAGGGCTCGCTGTCGCTGTATCCCGCCTCCTCCATAATTTCGCGCGCCCGCTCGATGCTGAAGCTCCCGACCCCGTACGGGTAGCCGTTCGCCCCGACGCCGTCCGGGACATCGACGGCTCGGTACCCGTCGTTGACGAACTGCTCCTGCGTCGAAACCGGGCTCTCGTCCTCGCTGCTGGGGAAGACGACGTTCGGCGTGACGGTGTATGCGGGGTTGTTGACGCCCTTGTAGATGGAGTTCGCGATCTCCTGTTGGTCGACCAGCCACGCGATCGCCCGCCGGACCGGCCGCTCGACGCGCTGGGTGTTGAAGTAGAAGTACTCCGTCCGCAGCGTCGTTCCGACGCCGTAGTTCACCGTCTCGCCGTTCTCCATCGGGCCGTACGTGCCGACCTCGTACTGGCCACGGTCCTCCTCGATGGAGACGAGGTCCGCATCGAAGTTCGAGGTCGGCACCTGGAACATGTCCAGGTTGCCGTTGATCGCACGCTGGTACTCCGCGCTCCCGCCGGACAGCGCGGTGTACTCGATCCCGTCGATGTACGGTCCCTCGCCGTGGTAGTCCTCGAAGCGGCTCAAGACGAGTTCGTCGCCCTTGCTCCAACTGTCGACCTCGAACGGGCCGGTGCCGACGAACGCGGGGCCGTCGCCCGCGGTCCCGAAGAACTCGTCGTAGTCCCAGATCCCGTCGTACCTGGTGACGTCGCCGACCGCGCCCTCGGGGATGATGCTGAACGTCCCGGAGGAGATCGACGACAGCGTGCCGTGGAACGCCGTATCGAGCGTGAACTCGACGGTGTAGTCGTCGACCGCCTCGATCTCCATCGACCACGGCTCGTAGTTCGACGGGTCCTCCGCCGTGTTCCCCTCGTGGGCGATGCTGAACGCCCCGCCGATGATGTCGACCTTGTTCCGCGAGTTCTCCGATTGGGCGATGCGCTCCCAGGAGTACACCACGTCGCTTGCGGTCATCTCCTGTTGGGACTCGTCCAGTTCGTCGGCCGGGTGGAACTGTACGCCCTCCTTCAGGCTGAGGGTGTACGTCCGGCCGTCGTTGGAGATTTCGTAGTCGGTGACCAGCCGCCCCGTCGCCGGGAGGTCGCCGTTCTCGAACTTCATCGGTGGCTCCATATACTGGTTGTAGCCGGAGCCGGCGGCTTTCGCGCCCGGCGGGTCGAGCGTCTGGATCCGCCCCGAGGAGGCGAGCCGGAGCGTCCCCCCGGTGAACTCCGTCTCGCCCTCGGTCGTTTCAGCGGGCTCGGTCGCCGTCGCGTCGGCGTCGATTCCCTCCTGTGTGTCGGTCGGCGCGGTCGTTGCCGACTCCTCCTCGGATGGTGCGTTCCCGCCGCAACCGGCCAACCCCGTTACCCCTGAGATCCCTGCGAGTGCCAGAAAGCGTCGTCTCGTGCTGCTCTTCTGCACGGCTCAAAGACGGACAGGTCGTGTGTTAGTTTTATTGGATGATTTCAATCAAAGAACCGCTGAATCTCACGAGACGACCCCTGGTGTTCATTGACGAACGTAACCGGCCGTCCGGCGGCGAATCGGGTGACGCCGGTTGGGTGTGACCGGCCGCGTCGGATCCCAGGTTCCCGACCCCGGAACCGACAGCGCCTGCCGACACCGGCGGGGGCCGACGACCGGCGAAGTGGCGTCGGCGAACCACGAAACGTGTCACAGTCCGGCCCCGTCTCCGGGGTGGACGATCAGGAGCCAGGTCGATTCGATATAGCGATATGAAATTTAATGCGGGTGCCGGTCACGGCATCGCTACTTGTGGGACCGAACCGTCTCGAAGTCGCCGGCAGCGACGCTCTCGCTCACCGCGTCGGTGTCGATATCGGGGATCGAGGGGTGTTTCCGCTTAAAGTAAGTAGCCAGGTTCTCGACGTCGCGCTCTAGGAACTCGCGGGCGTTCTCGTGGTCGGTCGGCACCGACTGCGGCCAGTCGAAGACCGTCACCCCCGATTCGCTGACCGCCACGTTGTACTCGCTCATATCCGCGTGCACGTAGCCGGCGGCATAGGCGTCTCTGACCTCCCGGAGGATCAAATCGAGCACCCCGACCGCCTGGTCGTCCGCGAGTCTGGTCCGGTCGAGCTCGACGCCCTCGAACTTCCCCATCACGATGGCGTGGCGGTTCTGATCGACCGGCCGTGGGACCGAAACCTCCGGATACAGCGCCTCCAGCGCCTCGTACTCGCGTTCGGCGGCCTTTCGGGCGGTGTAGAGCCACGACACGTGCTGGTTGTCGGCGGTGTAATCCCGTTCGCGGGTTACCTCCCGGAACTCCGTGAACCCCTCACGGTGGAACTTCAGCGCCAACGGCGTGTAGGACTGTACTTCGAGGACATCGCTCTCCTTGCCGACGCCGAGGGGCGCGCCGACCCCCTCGATCGTGTCGCGCTCGGAGAACGTCCGGAGGGCGAGCGCGTCGTACCCCTCCGCAGTGAGTGTGTACCCCTCGTATTGGATTGTCTTCCGGTCGATCAATCCCCTCGTCGCACACCGGTCGAGGCGGTAGCCGACTTCCTCGCTCGTGAGATTCGAGAGCTCCGGGAGCTTGTCGCGGTTGACCCACTCGGAGAACCGCATCCCCTGCTCGACGCCGGAGAGGAGATAGAAGTCCTCGGGTTCGAGTTCTGCCATCACGCCGGCGACGTTCCGAACCATAGCCGAGAGTAGATAGCGACGCCTAAAAGGCTCGCGAGTCGGCGGTTCGTGGCGTCGACGGTGGGCTTCGGCACCGTTCGGAGCGGCCCCTGGTAAGAAATATATCGTATATCGCGATATCAAATCGCGATTCGTGGAGGTTGAGACTTCGCTCAAAAGAAAGTGTAGCGCGTAGAGACGTGAGTACTCGAAAGTAGCTACCGTAATTCTTTGACGAGAGCAGTAGTCGCGTTATCGACGATTTCCTCCGCTGCCCTGCCAGAAATCGATATCCTCGCGGCTGATCGATTGCACACCCCAGGGGACGATCCGGCTCTCGTCTGGCGTACCGCCACGAAGCCAACTCTCTTCAGGAATTTCGATGAGCCCGTCCATCCACGATTTCGACGTCAGGGTCAGCGCGATGTACTGCTCACCGTGAAACGGCCGTCCCTCGTGGTTTGAGAGAATGAGCCAGGGCTGAGCGTCCTCCTCACCTTTGAACGGGTCATCACCATAGACGACATCGCCACGTTCGAAAATTGGAGTCTCTTTGTCGGTCACTGTTCGTCCTCGACGCTCGGATGTGGTTCGCTGGGGGCGTGTTCGCGCCAAGACCCCTTGTCCTCCGTACCGAGTTGGTCGTTGAACAGGGCAGTCGCCCGTTCGTAGCCGCTGTATCCGTCGAGACGCTCGGTGTCGTCGGTCACCGCCCAGTACGTCGCCTTGTGTTCGACCAAACCACGGTCCTTCAACCGTGAGAGCGCAGTGCTGACCGCCCCCTCGTCGACGCCTATTTGGGAAGCTATTTCGCGGGCCTTGAATGCACGATCATCGTTAGCGGCGAGAAATCCAAGGACCCGATCTGGGACCGAAAGCTCCGCGAGCTCGTCCTCAGTCGTGTTCTCGAAGGTGTCTCGGTCAATAGACATCGTTAAATGAAGGTACGTTATCCGCTGTAAAGAGTGTTAGGAGTGAAAGAGATGAAAGTTTTGAAGAAGAAATCACGTTGATCGTACGCGGTTCCAGAACCGTATGCATTGAGACGACCGGTCTCAACTATTGGCGATTCGGGGGTCGAAACCGGTTTCCCTACCCGGGCGTAGCGTCGGATATGGCCGACGACGCGCGCGGACCGCTTGCCGACGAGGAGTGGCGCCTGATCCGCGAGGACGTCCGCGGGGGGCCGATGCAGATGGCGCTCGACGAGGTGGCCGCCGAGACCGCGGCAGCGGGCGGCCCACGGACGGTCAGGGTCTACCGGTGGCGGCCGAGCACGCTCTCGGTCGGGTACGGTCAGGACCCCGATACCGTCGACTGGGCGGCCTGCACCGAGAGGCGCGTCGCCGTCACCCGCCGGCAGACCGGCGGCGGCGGGATCTACCACGACGTCGACGGCGACATCTCCTACTCGATCGTCGCCCCGCGTGCGGAGCTTCCGGGCGACCTGCTCGACGCGTATCACCTCCTGTGTGAGCCGATCCTGGACGCATTCGGGCGGCTGGGCGTCGACGCCGACTTCGCCGCGGAGTCGCAACCCGAAATCTGGTCGCCCGCCTGTTACCTCCGGTCGTTACACCCCGCACACGACATCGTCGCTGCCGGCCGAAAACTGAGCGGCAACGCCCAGTACCGCAGACACGAGTCGGTGATCCAACACGGGTCGCTCACGTACTCGGTCCGGGCGGCCGCCCACCTCGACGTCTTCGCGGGCCACGACGTTACCCCCGAGGCGTTCCGCGAGCGCGTCGTGGGGATCGACG
Organism: Halobellus ruber; assembly: GCF_014212355.1. Classification (NCBI taxonomy): domain Archaea; kingdom Methanobacteriati; phylum Methanobacteriota; class Halobacteria; order Halobacteriales; family Haloferacaceae; genus Halobellus; species Halobellus ruber. The sequence continues at coordinate 67,339 of NZ_JACKXD010000006.1, read as the reverse complement.
AACTCGCGGACGTGACGAGAGCGACGGCCGTCGAGACGCTTGAGGCCTCGCTCGCGGACTGGGCCGACGCGGCGGAGGGCTCGTGGACGGAAGCCGAACTCGACCGGGCCCGCGAGAAGGTCGAATCGAAGTACGGCGCCGACGAGTGGGTTCGGCGGCGGCCCGACGACCGGCGGTAGGCGGTCGCTCGGACTCCGAAGTCGCTTTACTTCCCGGGTCGCAACGGCAGGTATGCGAGTTGGCGCACACGAGTCGATCGCCGGCGGCGTCGCAAACGCCGTGGATCGACAGGTCGACGACGGCGGAAACTGCGGCCAGATCTTCACTCACTCCCCCCAAGTCTGGCAGGACCCGGACATCGCTGACGACGACGCCGCGGCGTTCCGCGAGCGCTCGGCGGAACACGACGTCGGGCCGTGGGTCATCCACTCGTCGTACCTCGTGAACCTCTGTACCCCGAAGGACGACCTCCGGGCGAAATCGATCGACTCGATGCAGCGGGAGGTCGACGCCGCGGCCGCACTCGACATCCCGTACGTGAACGTCCACCTGGGCGCCCACACCGGCGCAGGGGTCGAGCAGGGCCTCGACAACGCGGTCTCGGCGCTCGACGAACTCGACGTCCACGACGGCGTGACAGTGCTCGTCGAGTCCGACGCCGGCTCCGGCACGAAACTCGGCGGCGACTTCGCCCACCTGGGGTACGTCCTCGAGGAGAGCACGCAGGACCTCGAAGTCTGTCTCGACACCGCCCACGCCTTCGCTGCGGGCTATGACCTCTCGACGCCGACGGGCGTCGACGAGACGTTCGCGGAGCTAAACAGCGAAGTCAGCCTGGAGAACCTCGCGTACGTTCACCTCAACGACTCGAAACACGCCTGCGGCACGAACAAGGACGAACACGCCCACATCGGCGAGGGCGAGATCGGCGAGGAAGGGATGCGAGCGTTCGTCAACCACCCCGCAGTCGAGGACGTGCCACTGGTCGTCGAGACGCCGAACGAGGACGGCAAGGGGTTCGCCTGGAACATCCAGCGGGTCCGGAACCTCCGCGAGTAGGCGGCAGACCCGCCGCGACGGAGGGCGGACCGACCCTTTTTGAGCCGGTAGGCCCCTACCAGTGCTCGTGCGGAGTTTCTCACCCGAGTACCTGCGCCGGACCCGCGAGGGGCTGTGGGACCGTTCGAGAGCGGCGCTTGCGGAGCTCTCGCTTCCGGACCGCGAGCGGGTCCTCGACGCCGGCGCGGGAACCGGGGAGTTCGCCCGCGTACTCGCCGCCGAAACTCCGGCCGAAGTGGTCTGTCTCGATGCCGACGCCGACCTCCTCGAAGTCGCCCGCGAGCGGACCGGCTTCGAGGTGGTCGCCGGGGACGCGACGCGTCCCCCTTTTGGGGCCGACGACTTCGATCTGGTGGCGTGTCAGGCGCTGCTCGTGAACCTGTCGGAGCCGGCAGCCGCACTCGACGCCTTCGCCGACCGCTCTTCGGACCTCGTCGCCGCGGCCGAACCCGACAACGCCGACGTGAGCGTCGAGTCCACCCTCGACAGCGAGGTCGACCTCGAACGGCGAGCCCGGGCGGCGTACATCGAGGGCGTCGAGACCGACGTCGCGATGGGATCCCGTCTGGAGAGCCTGTTCCGGGACGCCGGGCTGGAAGCGGTCCGGAGTCGCCGCCACTACCACCGGAAGGTCATAGAGCCGCCGTACGACCGGACATCGCTGTCGGCGGCCGCACGGAAGGCCAGCGGCGCGGGGCTGGCCGACCACGAGACGGAGCTCCGTCGCGTGCTCTCCGCCGACGAGTACGACGCGCTCCGGGGCGAGTGGCGGGAGATGGGCCGGGCAGTGGTCGACGCGATGCGCGAGGGGACCTACCGGCGGGTCGAGGTCGTCCCCTTCGACGTCGTCGTCGGACGGGTCACCGACGGATAACTACCGGTTGGTGCGAACCGAGATGACGGCGCTGCGGGCGCCGTGTTGGACGGTCCGGCTGGTCGAGCCGGCGATGAACTCCCGGAGCCGCCCCTTCGTCGGCGCGCCCAGGACGGTTAGCCCGTAATACTCCGATTGCTCGACGATCGCGTCGGCGAGACACCGGGCCTCGAGCACCCAGGTCGCGGTCCGGTCGGGTCGCCCGATCCGGTCTGTGGCGGCCTCGACGTGCTCTGTGGCGCGTGCCTGCCGTCGGTCCGAGGCGTGCGGCGGCACGATGTGAAGCACGTCGATCCAGGCGTCGGTGTCGGCGGCGATCCGGCGGGCGACGTCGACGGCGGCGGTGGAGTGGGGGCCGCCAGTGACCGGGAGCAGGATCGACCGGGCGTCGTCGTAGCTCTGTCGGCCGTTGACCGTGATGACGTCACACGCCGCCCGGAGCCCGAGATGCTCCGCCAGGCTCTGCCGGAGGAAGCCCGTGCCGGATCCCCTCGGGATCACGAGCGCGTCGACGTCCGCGGTGTCGACTGCGGTGAGAATGCCGTTCAGGAGGGTGTGCGTCCGGAGGACCCCCGGCTGTCCGGCACGGAGCGTCGACCGCACCGCGCGGTCGATGACCTCCCGTTCGGCGTCCGGCGGGAGGTCCGGGCCGTACGCCGTCGGCGCCTCGCTCGTCGGATCCAGCACGCAGAGCCGGGCGTTCGACGACCGCGACAGCGACGCCGCCACCCGGAGCTGGTCGGTGACGGCGGGCTCCGACTGCCAGAGAAGCGGGACGAGCAGGCAGCCGTCGGCGAGGTCGCCGGGGATCGAGGATGTCCCAGCAGGAGCGTCGTTTGCCTCAACCAGGAGCGACGGCGCGGCTGTGAAACCCATCGGATTACGCAAGGGAGCCACGTCGGAAAAGTGTACACGATAGTTTAATTCGGCGGAACGAGGCCTCTGTGTGCGGTTTTCAGAGTAATCGGTCCGTATCGGAGCGACCCGAGCCGACACACAGGCGTCGACGATCGGTAGTGGTATCCTGACGACATCAGACGACGTCGCCCCGGACACTCCGCCCCGACTGCGACGTCCGGGCGGCCGTGATCGCGTCGGCGGCGTCGGCGGCGGCCGCCTCGTCGGCGCCGAGCATCGACAGCGCCTCCGGCAGCGTCGGGAAGGCGAGGTCCCCGCCCCGGAGCTTCTCGAGGGCCTCCTCGGACCGTCGGCCCTCAGCGTAGAGGCAAACCCCCCGGGGATCGATGACCTGGTCGTAGGCCCCGCGGTCCAGGGCGGCCTCCAGACGGCGCCGAACGTTCTGCTCGAAGGGGGCGTTACACACCTCGAGGTGGGTCGGCTCGTCGTCGTCGAGCAGCGCGGCGGCGAGGCACTTCTCGGGGGCGGCGTGGCCGCCGGCGTTCGTCCGGACCAGTTCGGGGTTCGCCGCGGCCCACTCCGCCGACACGGCCGAGCCGACCCCTTTCACCCCGTGCTCGGCCTCGAACTCCGCCCCGGCGTCGCTGTCGCCGCGGAGGAGGAGGTCCTTCGTGACGTAGACGTCAAGCCGGTCGAGCGGGTCGAGTCCGAGCGCGACGTCGCCGTAGACCCACACTTCCCGGATCGGAACCGGGAGGGGTCCGGTCTCGACGGCGTCGAGGACGGCTTCGATCCGCGTTAACGCGGTTGCACGGTCCATACGTCACCTCCACGCCCGCGGCCCGAATGCGTTTCGCCGCCCGACCGGGGCGGCCGTCCACGCCGGGGCAGGTCGGCGGAGTTTTGATCGTTCCAGTCGTAACTCCGGTGGCACTTCGAGGGTGTCGATCGGCCGGTCACCGCGAGGTGACGACCCCGGGCGCCGCAGTCTCGGGATGTCTCCCCACTCTCGGTCCCCCTTTCGGAAGACGCCCACACACGGGAGTCACGGACCCGTCGACCGCACGGCTGTATCCTCGACGGTCCGCCGAGACGAAACCCGTATCCTCTCGGCCCGCCAACCGCGGACCGATGGAGTGCGACAAGTGCGGACGCGACGCCGTGATGCACGCCGGGTACTCCGGAGCTCACCTCTGTGACGAACACTTTCTGGCGTCGGTGGAGAAACGGGTCCGCCGGCGGATCCGCACCGACAGTCTGGTGCCGCGGGACGCCTCGCCCGACGACCCCGAACGGTGGGTCGTCGGCCTCTCGGGCGGGAAGGACAGCGTCGTACTCGCATCGATCCTCGACGACACCTTCGACCGGGACCCGCGGATCGAAATCGTCGCGTTGACCATCCACGAGGGCATCGAGGGGTACCGCGACGAGAGCGTCGACGCCTGCGTTGAGCTCGCCGCCGACCTCGACATCCGCCACGAACTCGTGTCGTACGACGAGGAGTTCGGCGTCCGGATGGACGACGTCGTCGAGGAGGACCCCGAGGGGATGGCCCCGTGTGCGTACTGCGGCGTCTTCCGCCGGGACCTGCTGGAGACCTACGCCGAGGACCTCGACGCCGACCTGCTTTTGACCGGTCACAACCTCGACGACGAGGCCCAGACCGCGCTGATGAACGTCCTGGAGGGCGACGTCGAACAGATGGCCAAACACTTCGACGCCAGCCTCGGCCCGATGGACGATCGGACCGACCAGGCCGCCTTCGTCCCCCGGGCGAAGCCCCTGCGGGACATCCCCGAAAAGGAGGTCGCGCTGTACGCCCACCTCCGGGACCTGCCGGCACACATCACCGAGTGTCCCCACGCCTCGGAGGCGTTCCGCGGCGAGATACGGGAGCTGCTCCTGAAACTGGAGGAGGACCATCCCGGCACCAGACACTCGATCGTCTCCGGGTACGAGGAGATCGCGTCGATGGCGGCCGAGCGGTATCGCGGGGAGTCGACGCCCGACCTCCGGGAGTGTGCGGAGTGCGGATCGCGGACGACCCGGGAGGTCTGCCGGAAGTGTCGGCTGCTGGAATCGATCCGAGCCGTGTAAGACGCCGTCGACGCGTGGGCCCGGCGGCGCCGACGAACGATCGAAGAAACTGGCGGTCCGAACCGCGACGACTGGAGACGGTAGTTCGGTCGCAGCGGCGGGCAGCCGTGCGTCCGAGGGCTATATGCGGGCTGTCAGCGGATGACGTCGAGGCCGTTCTGCTTCTCACGGGGTTGGGAACCGCCGTCGGACTCCCAGGAGCCGCCGGCGGCCGTCGAGCCGCTCTCCCCGAAGTCGGCGTTCTCCGCGGCGTCGAACTCCGAACCGGTGGATTCGATGCTCCGTCTCGACCTGTCGGCCTGCTTCTGGGTCGACGGCCCGAGGACTTGGGCGGACTGGACGCCGGTCATGATCGCCATCACGCGGACTTTGCCCTTGTACTCGTCCTGGATGCGGGCGCCCCAGATGACGTTTGCGCGCGCCTCCAGGCGCTCGGTGATGTTCTCGGCGATGCCTTGGGCCTCCTTCAGGGTGAGGTCGGGACCGCCGGTGATGTGGACGAGGCCGCCGGAGGCCCCGCGGTAGTCCACGTCCAAGAGGGGGTGGTTCATCGCGTCGTTGACCACCTCCTCGGTCTTGTTTTTGTCCTGGGTCTCGCCGACGAGCATCACCGCGACGCCGCCCTGGTCCATGATCGTGGACATATCCGCGTAGTCCAGGTTGATCAGGGAGGGCTGGGTGATGGTCTCGGAGATGCCCTTCACGGTCTCGGCGATGATCTGGTCCATCACCGAGAACGCCTTCCCGATCGGGAGGTTGGGGACGTAGTCGAGAAGGCGATTGTTGTCGAGGACGATGATCGAGTCGGCCTCGTTACGGAGCTTCTCGAGGCCCTCCTCGGCCTTCACCGTCCGGGCGCGCTCGACGTTGAACGGCGTCGATACCATCCCGACCACGATCGCGCCCTGCTCCTTTGCGATCTTGGAGACGACGGGGGCCGCGCCGGTCCCGGTGCCGCCGCCCATCCCCGCGGTGACGAAGACCAGGTCGGCCTCGCCGAGCACGTCCTTGATGGTCCCCTGGGCCATCTCGGTCGCGCGTTCGCCCATCGAGGGGTCACCGCCGGCACCCAGCCCCTGAGTGAGCGATTTGCCCACCAGGATCTTGGTGTCGGCTTCGATCATCTTCAGGTGCTGTTTGTCGGTGTTGATCGCGACGGTCTCGGCGCCGTCGACACCGATGTTGTACAGCCGGTTGACCGTGTTGTTGCCGGCACCGCCCGCGCCGACGATCACGATCCGTGGGCTCCCGAACTCGTCGTCGCCGTCGGGGACGTCGGCGTTCGTGTCCTGCTCCTCCTCGTCGCGCTGCATCGCCTCTCTGACTATATCTTGCATCGGATTACACCTTGGCCCACGTTCGTTTGGTCGCCGACTCGCGCCCCTCGACGTCCTGTTCGTCGAGCATTTCGCGAACGGCCGAGCGGATCGCTTCCGACCGGTTCGGGTACTGGCCGGTCTCGACCATCTGTTCGACCTCCTCGATCTGCTGCTTCGGGATTCGTAGTGTCACACGCTCCATTGTTGCATTCCCCCGGTAAGACGGCACGCGACTCGCGTGTGAACGCCTTACACCGACGAGACCGGGTCAGAGATCCGCTCTGTCCCGCGTTCACCGCCCCTGTAAGACGACCGTCTTACGCAGGTGACAACACAGACTGGCAGTATATAAATTTAACGCCGGGTGTAAGACAGCCGGCGGTCGGTATTTAAACCCTGCCCCGAAGCGTTTTACGCACGGTCCAGCACGTCGGCCGCCGAGGTCCGCCTGCCGCAGCCGGGGCAGAACGCCCAGTCGGACCTGAGTTCGTCGCCACACTCGCAGAACACGCGGTGTGAGGCCTTCTCGCCGCAGTTCGGGCAGTAGACGTGATCGCCGTCGACCGCCTCCCCGCATTTGTCACACGTCTCCGCGGCAGGGGCGTCGCCCGCGTCCGACTCCGCGGTTCCAAGCTGCGTCTTACGGCCGTCTGCCTCGGTCACGTGCGTGCTCGAGACGGCGTCCTCACCCGCTCCAGCGGCGTTTACGCCGTCGAGCGTGAGGTTCACGTTGAGATCGCGGGATCGTCCGACAGGGGCGACCCGCTCCTCCAAGGCCGCGTCGACCCGGTCGGCGACCAGTTCGTCGACGCGCTCGCGTATGACATCGTCGACCGAGCCCCCTGCGTCCGCCGCGTCGGACACCGCCGCGGCGCCGTCGTCATCACGGTCCGCCCCGTCGAGATACGCGCGGAGGGCCTCGCGCATCGCCTCGCTCTTTGAGGTATCGAGGCCCTCGAGCCGCTCGACGAGGTCGTCGTCCGCGCGGAACGTGATCTTACTCATCGGTTACATATATACGACCGAGTATTTCAAACTTCCCACGCGTCTGACGCCGTCGGTCGGCGCGGCGCCGGGCGCCGGACCGGGGACAGCCGACAGTATCAAGTCCGCGTTCGCCGACCCACCCGTCGTGGCAGTCACGTTCGACCTCTTCGGGACGCTCGTCGACGCCGACCGCCCGGACCGTCCGGGCGAAGCCGTGGGAGCGGCGCTTGCAGCCCGCGGGATCCCCGTCCCCGACGACTGGGCGTCGGCGTTCCGGGAGGCACACATCGACGCCCCCCGAGGCGCGGAGGTTCCCCTCCCCGCACACGTCGCCGCGGCGCTGCGCTCCCGCGGGGTCGACGTGCCGGGGAACGCCGCCCGCCGCGCTGTCGTTGCCGCGTTCGACCCCGAGGTCCGCACCCGCGCCAGCGCCGTCGACGCCGTCGACGCCGCGGCCGACCGGGGGGCGGTCGGACTCCTCTCGAACTGCTCGGTTCCCGAACTCGTCGGCCGCACGTTGATCCGGTCGGAGCTCAGCCGGGGGACGTTCGACGCGGTCGTGACGAGCGTAGGGTGTGGCTGGCGGAAACCCCACCCGGACGCGTTCGAGGCGGTCGCCGAGGCGCTGGGCGTCGGCGCCGACGCGATCACCCACGTCGGCGACAGCCCGGCGGCGGACGGCGGGATCACGGAACTCGGCGGCCGGTTCGTCGACGTCGGCGACTCGGGGCTTCGGACGATCGCCGAGCGACTCCGCGCGGGGGGCGAGTGACCGTGCCGGCGACCGCGGCGGCCGCCGTCGTGCTCGCGTCCGTGCTGGACGCCGCTGTCGCGGAGCCGCCCGCGCGGATCCACCCGGTCGCGCTGTTCGGACGGCTGGCGGCGCGGGTCGACCGCGGCGGGGACGGCCAGACAGCGGCGGACGGGTGGTCCTCACCCCGGCTCGCCGGCGTCGTTGCCGCTTTAATCCTCCCGCTGCTCGCGGCCGGGGTCGCGGTCGCGGCCGTCGCGGCCGGAACCGCCCTCCACCCGTGGACGGGCGCGGCCGCAGCCGGACTGGTCCTCCTTTCCACGACCAGCCTGCGGCGGCTGCTCGACCGCGCCCGCGAGGTGATCGCTGCGAGCGAGGGCGACCTCGGCGCCGCCCGCCGGGACCTCCGGGCGCTCGCGGGGCGCGACGCGGCGTCGCTGGACGCGGCACACGTCCGCTCGGCGGCCGTCGAGAGCCTCGCGGAGAACCTCGCCGACGGGCTGGTGGCTCCACTCGTCGCCTTCGCCGCGGTCGTTGCCGCCGTCGGCGCGGCCGGCGTCGGATCGGTCGCCGGCGCCGACCCGGGCCTCGCGTTCGGCGCGGGCGCGGCGGCGTGGGTGAAGGCGGTCAACACCCTCGACTCGATGCTGGGCTACCGGTCGAAGCCGGTCGGGTGGGCGCCGGCCCGGCTGGACGACGTCGTGATGTGGCTCCCGGCGCGGCTCTCGGCGTGCCTGCTCGGGGTCGCAAGCGGCGCGCCGGGGCTCCCGTTCCGCCGCCGCGTCCGCAGGCTCGCCCACGAACCGGCGTCGCCGAACTCCGGGTGGCCGATGGCGACGATGGTGGCGGCGCTGCCCGCGCGGCTCACGAAACCGGGCGCGTACGACCTCGACCCGGGCGGAATCGGTGGCAGTGGCCGGAGCGCGGGCGGTGAAGCCCCGGACGCCGCGCCGCTCCCGGACGCGGCGACGGCGACCCGCGCGGTCGGTCTGACCCGGCGTGCGGGGCTGCTCGCGGCGGCGCTCGCGGGGGTGGTGGCGTGGTTCTGACCGCGCTCCGCGGCGCCGTCGGCTTTCTGACCCGGCTGCCGGTCGGGGGCGACGAGCGCTCCTGGGAGGCGTTCCGGCGGACGCCGGTGGCGATCCCGCTTGCGGGCTACGTCGTCGGCGCCGTGGCCGCCGTCCCGTTCCTGGTGCCGCTTCCGGTGCCGACGGTCGCCGCGCTGTACCTCGTCACCCTCGTCCTTCTTACCGGTGTCACCCACGCCGACGGGCTCGCGGACCTGGGCGACGCCGCGGCGGTCCACGGCGGCGTCGACAGAGAGCGCCGCCGCGAGGTGCTGAACGACTCCGCGACCGGGGTCGGCGGCGCGCTCGCGGTGACTGTCGCGTTCGTTACCCTCGGGTTGGGCGTGCTGGGGCTGGCCGGGACGCGGCCCCGCGTCGCGTTCGGGCTGGCGCTCGCGGCGGAGGTCGGCGCGAAGGTCGGGGTCGCGGTGTTGGTCTGCACGGGGACGGCGTCCCACGAGGGGCTCGGGTCGGCGCTGACCGAGGTGGCGACCCCGACCGCGCTGCTGCCCGTCGCCGCCGTGGTCGCCCCCCTGCTGGCGCTCGCGACCGTCCCGACGGTCGGCGGCGTCGGAATCCCGGCGGCGCTTCTCGCGCCGGTCGGCGTGGCGTGGCTGGTCGGCGCGTGGGCACGGGGCGCGCTGGGCGGCGTCTCGGGCGACGTTCTCGGGGCCGCGAACGAACTCGGACGCGTCGCGGGCGTCCACGCGGGGGTGGTCGTATGGACGCTCTCGTGATGTGCGGCGGGCGCGGGACCCGGCTCCGGGGCGGAGACGACAGCAGCGCGGCCGACGGCGCCGACGTGGAGAAACCGCTCGTCGAGGTCGGCGGCGCGTCGATGCTGTCGCGCGTGGTCGGCGCGCTCCGCGCGAGCGGCGTCGGGAGCGTCCACGCCGCCGTGTCGCCGCAGGCGCCCGAGACGGCCGACCGCGCCCGGAGCCTGTCGGTGCCGACAGTCGAGACGCCCGGCGACGGCTACGTGTCCGACCTCCGCGCCGCGCTCGACGCCGTCGGCCGGCCGGCGGTGACCGTCCCGGCGGACCTGCCGCTGCTGGCTCCGGCCCACGTCGACGACGCGATCGGGAGGTCGCGCCGAGGGGGGGAAGACGCCCCCACGTCGCTCACGGTCTGTGTCCCCGCCGCGCTGAAGCGCCGACTCGGCGCATCGGTCGACGCCGCCTTCGACAACGACGGACGGACGGTCGCGCCGACCGGGTTGAACGTCGTGGCCGACGGCGACGACACCGTGGCGTTGACGTACGACGCCCGCCTTGCGGTCAACGTGAACCGACCCGAGGATCTGGAACTCGCGGAGGCGCTGTGCGGCTGATCCTCGTCGCGGGAACGACCCGCACGGCCGAAATCGAGGGCATCACCGCCGCGGGGGCGTCCCGCGACCTGCTGGTCCACACCCCGAGCGCGGACAGCGAGATCCTGGCGTACGGCGACACCGTCCGCGCGCCCGTGACGCCCGTGAGCCCGGGCGGGTGTCCGACGCCGGCCGTGGTGACCCGGGCGGTCCGCGAGCTGCTCGGGTTCGACGCCGCGGTCGTCGACGCCGGGCTCGCGACGCCGACCGGCGCGCCGACGGTGTCGGTGGGCGCACGGCCCGGCGCCGACATCCGCGAACCCGACCCCGTCCGGACCGCGCCGGGGGCGTTCGCGGCGGCGCGGGAGTTCGGCCGGGCGCTCCCGGACGACCGGATCGTGGTCGGCGAGACCATCCCCGGGGGGACGACGACCGCGATGGCGGTCCTCCGGGCGCTCGGCGAGGACGCCCTCCCGGCGACGTCGTCGTCGCTGCCGGAGAACCCGGTCGACCTGAAAGAGCGGGTCGTGGCGGCGGCGTTCGAGTCCTCGGAGATCGACCCCGGGCAGGCCGCCCACACCCCGGAACTCGCCGTCCGGTTCGTGGGCGATCCGGTGTTGGCCGTCGCCGCCGGGCTGGTCACGGGCGCCTTGGAGTCCGGAACCGAGGTGGTGCTCGGCGGCGGCACCCAACTGCTCGCGGTGGCCGCCCTGGTCCGGCACGCCGGCGTGCCGGCGCCCGCGACGCTCGCGACGACGCCGTACCTCGCCGCCGACGTGCCCGACCTCGCTCCCGCCGCCGACACACTGGATCTGGATCTGACGGTCGCGGACCCCGGGTTCGACGCGCCCGCGGCGGGGCCGCTGTCCGCGTACGCCGACGGCGTCGCCAAGGAGGGCGCCGGGATGGGCGGCGCGCTGCATCTCGCCGCGGAGGCGGGTCGGCTCGGGGTGGTCCGCGAGGCGACACGGACGGTGCTCGACCGGGTGACCGGCGACGGGGACCGCAGTACGGGCGTCAGTGACGACGTACCGATCGACGACCCGGAGGCCGACGATGGACCCTGACGCGGTCGACGAGGTCACGCGCGTCCCGCACGGCGGCAGCGACGACCCCGAGGTGATCGACTTCAGCGCGAACACGAACCCCGTGCGCCCGGGCGGCGTCGCCGACGCCTACGAGGCCGCGCTCGCGGACGCGACCAGCTACGACGACGACTTCCCCGCGTTCCGGGCGGCCGCCGCCGACTACGTCGACTGTGACCCCGAGGCGGTGGTGCCGACCGCCGGCGGGGTCGCGGCGCTTCGCCTGGCGTTCGGGGTGACGGTCTCCCCCGGCGACCGCGTGGCACTGCCGGAGCCGGGGTTCGGGGAGTACGCCCGCGAAGTCGGGCTTCAGGGCGGCGAGCCGGTCGGGCTCCGGGAGGACGAACTCCTCGACGTCGACCCCGCGGCGTACGACGTGGTCGCGGTCTGTACGCCGAACAACCCGACGGGCTACCTCCCGGACCCGGCGGCGCTTCAATCGCTTCTGGCCGACTGCCGCACGGCCGGGACGCCGCTGGTCGTCGACGAGGCGTTCCTCGATTTCACCCACGCGCCGAGCCTGGCCGGCGAGCCGGGTGTGATCGTCGCCCGGTCGCTCACCAAGATGTTCGGCCTGCCCGGAATCCGGGCGGGCTTCGCGGTCGCGACCGGCGGCCTCGGCGACCGGCTCCGGACCGCGCGGCCGACGTGGTCGCTTTCGGTCCCCGCGGCGGCGGTCGGAACCCACTGCCTCCGCGCAGAGGCGTTCGTCGAGCGGACCCGCGACCGTGTCGAAGCGGAACGGGCCAGGATGCGCGAGGCGCTGTCGGACGCGTACGACGTGGCGCCGTCGGACGCGCCGTTCCTCCTCGTCGACGTGGGTGACGGGCCGATCCGGGGCGACGAGTCGACAAGCGCCGGGGAACCATCCGGCGGCGACGAGTCGACAAGCGCCGACGCCGTCGACGCGGTGCTCGCTCGGACCCGGGACGCTGGGGTCGCGGTCCGCGACGCCCGGACGTTTGCGGGACTGGACTCCCACATCCGCGTTGCCGTGCGCCGTCCCCACGAGAACGACCTGCTCTTGGACGCGCTGCTCGATCGATGAGCGGATCCGACGGCGGTGACGGCGCGGACGCCCCCGTCTTCAAGTCGACCGTCCGCGAGGGGGTCTGTCGGCTCGCCCGGCCCGAAACCCGGTGGCTCTCAACCGGCCACGGCGGCGGGGAGTCCCGCGGCGACGCCGCACACCTCGTCTCGGTGCCCGAGGGATGGGCCGACGTCGACATCCCGGCGTACGTCCGGGAGCGGCTCGACGCCGCGGGGTTCGCGCCGTCGGGACCCGCGCTTCTCACCGGAGTCCCGATGCGGCACGCCCGCCGGGCCCGGCTCGGTCCCGTCGAGGCCGTCGTCACGGCCGGTGTGAGCAACCCCGCGGCGCTACCGGTCGACAGCTCGGGTGCGTCCGGCGGCGGTGACGGCCCCGAGGGGAGCGACCCCGCGAACGCACCCGCCGACGACACCCGCGGCGACCGACACCACGCCGGGACCGTCAACGTCGTCGTCGGGACGACGCGGTCGCTGGCGCCGGGTGCGCTCCCGAACCTGGTCGCCGTCGCCGCGGAGGCGAAGGCGGCGACGTTGCTCGCGCGGGTCGGCGTCCCCGGGACCACGTCCGACGCCGTCGTGGTCGGGTGCGATCCCGACGGGGAGACGGCAGCCTTCTCCGGGAGCGCGACGCCGGTTGGCTCGGCCGCGCGGGTCTGCGTCCGGGACGCCGTGTCGGCGGCACTGTCCGCCCGGTACGCCGAGGAACCGCCGCCGGCATCGGTCGACGCCGCCGAGTACGGGGTGGTGAGCGACGAACGGGCGCGGGTGGAGCGGGTCGGGTCCGCGGAGGGGAGTGAGGGGTAGCCAACGGGGGTTCGGTTCCTCGACGCGGCGTTCCCTCCTCCCGGAGCGCCGTTCTCGATGCTGATACTCGACGGAACGGTTTAAGAGCGAGCGCCGCGGAACCGCCAGACGATGACGACCGACGCGGTGCCCGCGGATCTTCCGGGCGTCGTCCTCGCCGGGACGGGGTCGGGCGTCGGGAAGACCGTCGCGACGCTCGCGGTCTGCCGCGCGCTCGAACGGGCGGGGTGGACCCCGGTGGCCGCGAAGGCGGGGCCGGACTTCGTCGACCCCAGCCACCACGCCGCCGTGCTCGACCGCCCCGCCCGGACGCTGGACCCGTGGGTTGCCGGCGAGGAGGGGATCCGGCGCGCCTACGCCCGTGGCGCCGACGACGGCGACGTCTGCGTCGTCGAGGGGACGCTTGGCGTCTACGAGGGAACGGTCAACACCGCGTCGGTCGCGGAGGCGCTCGACCTCCCGGTCGTGCTCGTGGTCGACGCCGAGACCGGGGTAGAGCGGGTCGCCGCCACCGCCTTGGGGTTCCAGCAGTACGCCGAGCGCCGCGGCTACGACATCGACGTCGTGGGGTTGCTCGCCGCCCGCGCCCGTGGCGGCCGCCACGAGGCCGGGATCCGCGACGCGGTCGACGGGGTCCGATACGTCGGACGGACCCCGCCGCTCGACGGCCTCTCGATCCCCGACCGACACCTCGATCCGGCCCTGGGTGAGGGGCCGCCGATTCCGGCCGAGGCCCTGGGGGCGGCAGCCAGACAGATCAGGGTCGGCGTCCTGTTGGACCTGGTTCGCCGGCCCGACCTCCACACCCGCCCGTCGCTCCGCGCCGACGACGAGACCGGCGTTCGGGTGGGGCTCGCGGCCGACGAGGCGTTCCGGTTCGTCTACCCGAGCACACGGGAGCGACTGGCCGCACGGGCGACGGTCGAGCTGTTCTCGCCGGTCGCGGGCGATCCCGTGCCGGACTGTGACCTCGTCTACCTCCCCGGGGGCTACCCCGAGCGCCACGCGGCGGCGCTGTCGTCGTCGGGGACGCTCAGGGACCTCGCGGGCGTGGCCGCCGACGGCCGCCCGGTGTTCGGCGCCGGCGGCGGGCTGTTGGCCCTCGGGGAGTCGATGACGACGGCCGACGGCGAGCGCCACGCGATGGCTGGCGTGCTCCCGGTGTCGACACGGGTGTCGGAACGGGTTGTCGCCGCCGACCACGTGGGGATCCGCGCCCGGGAGGACTGCCTGCTCGCCCCCGCCGGCGAGACCCGTCGCGGCCACGAGCGCCACCACACCACGGCGACGCCCGCGTCGGACGCGCAGTATGCCTTCGAGATGGTCCGGGGCGCCGGGATCGACGGGGTCAACGACGGGCTCTACGAGTACCGGGCGGTCGGGACCTACACCCACTTCCATCCCGGGTCGGGGGCGTTCGACTACCTGCTGGAATCGGTCGCCTCGGGGTTGTGAGGGCGGCCTGCCGGTGACCGGCGGGCGATCGCGTCTCGCAGGGTTTATCACGCCGCCGCGGATATTCAGCGGTACTATGGCCGACAACGAAGCGCGATCGACCGGCAGCGCCGGTCGGTTCGGAGCGCGGTACGGGCGCGTCGCCCGGCGCCGCGTCAAGGAGATCGAGGCGGCGACGCGGGACGCGAAAGTCGACGGCGACAGCGTCACCCGGGTCGAGCCGGGCATCTGGCGGAACGACGAGACCGGCGAACTGTTCACCGGCGGCACCTACCGGCCGCAGACCCCCGGCGGCACCCAGGTCCGGCGCTCCATCCGCGCGGCGCTCTCGGGCGACGGGGAGTAACGTGGCGGCACCCGACCGGCGAAAGACACACCACCCGCGATTCCCTCCCGTTCCCCAATGAGCTACAAGTGTTCCCGGTGCAAGCGCGACGTTGAACTCGACGAGTACGGCGGCGTGCGGTGCCCGTACTGCGGTCACCGCGTCCTGCTGAAGGAGCGCGCGCCGGACGTCAAGGACGTCCCGGTCGAGTAGTCTCGCCCGCCGCATGCCGGATCGGCCCGAGTCCCCAGCCGGGCGGAACGGGGGCCCCGACGCGGACAACCTCTATCACCGTCTCGACGCGGACTTCGAGTACGCTACGGAGCAGCGCGCACGGGCCGTGGCCGAGAGCATCGCCGTCGAGGTCGGGGAGATATCCGACGGACGCTCCGGGGCGACCGTCGACCGCGAGGACCGCGTGGTGAGTGTCGAAATCGGCGCCGCCGACCTGGTTGCGCTCCGTGCGGGGATGAACACCTGGATCCGGCTCGTCGGCGTCGCCGAGGACGTTGCGGGCGCGTCCGGCGGGCGCCCGGGCCGGTGCCGGGACTGATCGCGTCCCGGCCGGCGAATACGGGCCTTTTTCAGTACGCGTCCCGTCGCCGTGGATATGCAGGGTAATCTGCCGCCGGAAGCACAGGAGAAACTCGAAGAGCTGCAGGACCTCCAGGAGACCGCCCAGAAGGTCGCCGCCCAGAAGGAACAGGCGGAGTCCTCGCTCACCGAGTCGAAGACCGCGCTGGAAGCGCTCGATGACATCGACGAGGACACCACGATGTACCGCGAGGTCGGCGAACTCCTCGTCGAAACCGAGTACGACGACGCCCACGAGGAGCTCTCGGAGTCCGTCGACAGCCTCGAGATCCGCGTCGAACAGCTCACGAAGCAGGAAGAGCGCGTCCAAGAGCAGTTCGAGAGCCTCCAGGAGGAGCTCCAACAGATGCTCCAGGGCGGCGGCGCGGGCGGTCCGGGCGGCGCCGGCGGCCCGATGGGTCCCGGCGGCGCCGGCGGCGCGTAAGCCGATGCCGACGGACGAGGAGGTCGTCCGCGCGGCCTCGGAGGCCGCCGAGGGCGTGATCCTCGACTTCTACAAACAGTCGGAGCTGACCGACTTCGACGTGACCGTCGAGTTCGAGGACGGCGTTCTCGACATCGACGTCTACGTCAACCCCCCGGAGGACGCCGACCCCGACCCCGATGCCGTGGCCGACGAGGCCGCACTTGCGGCCGGCGACGCGGTCGACGAACTCTTCGAGGCGGCCGAGGAGTAGCTCGACGGCGGGGGGGTCCCCGCGTCGGTTCCGGTTCGGCCTCACGCGAACAGGAAGATGAGCAGGCTCACCGCGACCGCCGCGAGGATCACCGACACCGCGAACGCGCCGCCCATCGCCACCACCGCGTTGGCGTGGCTCGCCAGCGCCTCCGTGCGGTCGTTGCCGAACACCGTGACCGTCGCCCGTTCGGTCGCCGCACCCGCCTCGACCGGCTCGCGGTCGGCGCGAGCCTCCTCGGCCAGTTCCGCGACGAGCTCCTCGAGCTGTGCCCACGGGATTGCCGCCCCGACCTGATTGTCGGCTTCGATCGTGTTGACGACGTGGGTGTCCGTCGTCAGGATCTCCGCCGCGTCGACCGGCCCCTCGGCGACGAGGGCGTCGAGCAGGGTCCCGCGGAGCCCCGGCTCCATATTGTTCCCGTCGATCAGAACGTACGCGGTCTCGTGGCCGTCGACGTCTGCGACCGCGACGCGAACCCCGAGCGGACCGATCCCCTCCTCGACGGTCCACGGCGTCTCGTCCCACGCGACGCCGAGTTCGAGGCTGCCGCGCTCGGCGGTCGCCAGCCGCTGGCCGGCGATCCCCGCGGCCTCGATCATATCGAACGCGCGCTCCGATCCCGGGGTGACGTGGCCCAGATCCGGCCCCTCAAGCCCGTTGTTGGAGTTGTGGGCGTCGATCAGCATCACGTCGTCGAGGCCGCTCGCCCGGGTCTCGGCGGCGGCCGACAGCCCGACGCCGTACTCGATGTCGTCGGCGAACCCCGGCGCGTAGGTCGCCGCGAGCAGGCCGTCGTCGTCGAACGCCTGCCCCAGCATCGAGACTTCCCCCGAGGCCACGCGGACGCTCCGGGTCGCGGCGGTGTCGTAGGTGATCCCGTCGGCCGCCGTTTCCGCTGCGTGGAGGATCGTGTCGACCTCGCGTTCGGTCACGAGGTTGAAGTCGTGGCCGGCGGTGGCGTGCGGCGGGAAGACGAGCCCCGGGGAGTCGGCGGCGACCCGTTCGGGGAAGTTGCCGCCGCCGATCTCCCCCATCGGCCCGGGGTGGATCATCGGGAGGACGAACCGGGCCTTCTCCTCGCCCGATTCAGTGCGGAACGACAGCACCGACACGGGGACGATGGCCTCCTCGCCGAGGTCCTGGAAGAACTCCTCCAGCTCCCGGGTCCCCTCGGCGACGTGGCCGACGAACCCCCGGAGGAAGTCCAGAAGCGAGACGCCCATACTCCGCCGCCAGGGCCGGTCGACGGCGACGACGAACGCGTAGACCGCCACGGCGTAGATGGCACACGAGATGCCGAGGAGGACGAAGTGATCGACCGAGATGGCGGAGAACTCCGCGGGAGCGGTTTCGGGCCGGGAGAGGTACTCCCGGACGTACGCGTCGATCAGCGGCCCGCCGACCTCCAGAAACCGGAGCGTCCCGCCGTAGATCAGGAGCAACACCGCGGCGGCGAGGGTCTGGAGGCTCGCCGGCACCGACGCGACCAGGACCGACGATCCCGACACCGCCATCACCACCAGAAGGCGGAACGCGAAGATCGACGCGAGGGCAACCACCAGCGCGTCGAAGACGAACCGCTGTCCCAGCCCGGTGAACACCGACACGACCGCCGCACCGGTGACGATCGCCACCACGACGAGCTCCGACACCAAGGCGAGCAGCGACGACCGGTTCGGGGTGAGCCGGCCGCCGACGAACCGGTCGAGCCCCGTGGTGCCGAACGCGGCGATCACGGTCGGGACCCCGATGAAGAAGACCCCCTCCCACGCGTCGCGGCCGATGAAGAACAGCCCCCGCCAGGTGCGCTCGTAGGCGCCCGAATCGAACGCGGCCACGCCGGCGACCGCCGCCAGAAGCAGCGCGAACGCCAGGCTGGTGTACCAGTTCGGCGCCCGGAAGATGAACCGCGAGAGGTCCGCGAGGTTGCTCTGTGTGGAAGTCATCGTGGAGGGAGCGGCCGGGCTACTCGCAGACGTCGATGAAGTTCTCGAAGACCTCCTCGCCGCGCTCGGTGTGGGCGACCTCGGGGTGCCACTGGACGCCGTAGCGGTCGCGGTCGGGGTCGCTCATCGCTTCGACGTCGCAGACGTCGGAGGTGGCCGTCCGCGCGAACCCCTCGGGGACGCGTTTGACCTCGTCGGCGTGGCTGGCCCACACGCGGGTCTCGGGCGCGAGCGATCCGATCAGGGGGTCCTCGCTGTCGAGGATCTCCACGTCGACGTCGGCGTAGCCGCCGTAGTCGCCCGCGCCGACCTCGCCGTCGAGTTCGGCCGCGAGGATCTGCATCCCGAGACAGACGCCGAAGACGGGAACGTCGAGATCGAGGTACGCCGGGCAGTTGCCGATCCGGTCCATATCCGGGCCGCCGGAGAGAACGAGCCCGTCGGCGTCGATGTCGGCGGGCGGCGTGGTGTTGTCGACGATGTCGACGTCGACCCCGAGGTCCCGGAGGGTCCGGCGCTCGAGGTGAGTGAACTGGCCGTGGTTGTCGATGACGGCGATTCGGGTCATCAGTTGTGGGTCCGTACACCCAACGAGGGCAAAAAGCGCCCGGTCTGCGGTCGGGGGGGCGTTCGAGCCGACCCGAAGCTCACTCGGCGCCGTCGTCCCGCCGCTCCCGCGCGGTGGTAAAGCTCATTTCGGAGTGTTCCTTCGCGCGGCGCTCCTCCCGGGCGGCGACGGCCTCGGGGTCGGGTGGGGCGTCGTCGTCGATCCGCGCGAAGGAGTTGTGGATCTTGGCGTGACACCACCGGCAGAGCGCGACCGTGATCTCGTGGGACGTGTCGCCGTCGGAGTCGCCGCCCTCGCTTCCGGTCTCCCCATACGAGAGGTGGTGCTCTTCGAGTAGCGGCCGGGAGTCGTCGAAGGCGATCCGCACCGATTCCAGGCCGCACCGGACACACTCCCGGCCGTCGGACGTCGACCGGTAGTGGGGGCACTCGTGGAACTCGGCGTCCCCGGCGGCGACGCAGTCGTAGTCCGCAGCGCGACGCTCGGCGGCGAACTCGGGGTCGTCGCCGGCGCGGGTCAGCGCGAACCGGCACCGCCCGTCGTCGGTGAGGTGATCGCAGACCCCGGCGTGGTCGTAGGGGTCGTCGACGCCGACGGGCGTCCCGGTGGGCGTCTCCTGCATACCAGCCCCGTGCGTCGCCGTCGGATTGAATCCCCCGGTCGGGAAAACGCGGCCGCCGTCGTCCGGGCGGTTTATATCCGGCCCCGGCGACCGCCCGGTGTGCGCCTCGAACACCGGACGGACGGCACGCGGCGGACCCTCGCGTCCGACGTGGAGGTCGTGGACTCGTTCCTCTCGCGGGCCCGCGGGCTGATGTTCCGGCGGTCGGTGCCCGACGACTACGCGATGGTGTTCCGGTTCGACGACGCCGACACGCGAGACCTGCACATGGCGTTCGTCCCCTTCGACATCGACGCGGTGTGGGTCGTCGGGAGCGAGGTCGTCGAAACCAAACGCCTCCGCGCGTGGCGGGGCGTCGGCGCTGCCGTCGCCGACACGGTGATGGAGCTCCCCGCCGGGGCCGCCGCCGACGTCGAGGTCGGCGACACGGTCCGGGTCGTGGAGTGACCTGTCGCTCCACCCGGCGCCCCACGTCCCCCACGCCGTCGTGCGGTCGGCGCTCGGACACACCCGGCCGGATCTGTCGAAAGGCGTCGGTTTAAGTAGTTGCGCGACAATCCGACGAGTGAGCGTATGACTCGTGGTCGATTTATTCGGGGGTAACCCCGACAACCCCCTCGCATCCATCGCGGATTCCGACGAGACGGTACAGCTGTTAGATACGACGCTGCGCGACGGCGAGCAGGCCCCCGGCGTCTCGTTGATGCCGGAGGAGAAAGCCGACATCGCCCGGTGGCTGGACCGCGCGGGAATCGGGTTCATCGAGGCCGGCAGCGCCTGCACCGGCGAGGGCGAACGCGAGACGATCAGGCGCGTGACCGACCTCGACCTCGACGCGACCGTCACCAGCTTCGCCCGCGGGATCAGAAAGGACGTAGACCTCGCGCTGGACTGCGGGGTCGACGGCGTCACCATCGTCGTGCCTGGCAGCGACAAGCACATCGAGCGGAAGGTCGGGACCACCCACGACGAGGTGGTCGCAAAGACCGGCGACCTGGTGGCGTACGCCAAGGACCACGACCTCTGGGTCGAGGTCATCGGCGAGGACGGCTCCCGCGCGGATCTGGACTTCCTCGAACGCCTGATGGGCGAGGCACTGGACGCCGGCGCCGACCGGTCGTGTTACGCCGACACCGTCGGCCACGCCACGCCGGAGGAGACCTACGAGTACGTCTCACGGCTCGCGGAACTCGGCCCGGTGTCGACCCACACCCACGACGACCTCGGGTTCGGGCTGACCAACGTCTGGGCCAGCCTCGTCGCGGGCGCGGACCTGGTCCACGGCACCATCAACGGGATCGGCGAGCGCGCCGGCAACGTCGCCTTGGAGGAGGTCGCGATCGCGCTGGCGCACGGCTACGGCATCGAGACGATGAACCTCGAGACGGTCTACGACCTCTCGAAGCAGGTCTCCCACGCCACCGGGATCCCGCTGCCGCCGAACAAGGCGGTCGTCGGCGAGAACGCCTTCACCCACGAGAGCGGGATCCACACCGACGGGACGCTGAAGGACGATGCGATGTACGAACCGTACCCGCCGGAGACGGTGGGTCGGGAGCGTCGCCTCGTCCTCGGGAAGCACGCCGGCGCCGCCGGCGTCCGCGCCGCCCTGGACGAACACGACGTGTCGGTGTCGGAGGGCGAACTCAAGGCGATCGTCGAGCGCGTCAAACGCCTCGGCGACCGCGACAAACGCGTCACCGACGCCGACCTGCTGGCCATCGCGGAGGACGTCCAGGGGCGGGAGCGCGACCGCTACGTCGAACTCCTGGATCTCACGGCCGCGTCGGGCGGCGGCACCCCGACCGCGTCGGTGCGGCTCCGTGTCGGCGACGAGGAACGCGTCGCCTCCGGGACCGGCAGCGGCCCGGTCGACGCCGCGATCGAGGCGGTCCGGGCCGCCGTCGGCTCCGAGGCGAACGCCCAACTGGACTCCTATCACGTCGACGCGATCACCGGCGGCACCGACGCCGTCGTCACCGTCGAAGTGGAGATGTCGAAGGGCGACCGGACGGTGACCGTCGCGACCTCGGATTCGGACATCACGCTCTGTAGCGTGGAGGCGATGGTCGAGGCGCTCGATCGCCTGCTCGCCGCCGATCGGCCGGACCGCGACGACGTCGAACCCGAAGACGCCACTCTCGCGGACGGCGACTGACCGGCGGTCCCGCCCGACTTGCGGGTCGGCCGCGTCGGCGCCGACTCCGCCTACCGTTCCTCGATCAGGTACGTCCAGCCGCCGCGCCGCTCGAAGAAGAGGTTCTCCCGGGAGGCGGCGTACTCGATCACCTGCGACGCCTCGACGTCGGTGACGTCGATCCGCCGGTTCTCTCGGGCCCGATCCGCCGTGGGTTCGTCGATGGCCGCTGTGTGCATACCCACTGCTTGGTACGGAACGGGTATGTAAGCGAGCCTAGCGGAGTGAAAGTGAAACTGTACGACAGCGTCGGGCTACCGGGAGTCGGTCGGGAGCGGCGGGTCGCGAGGGGTGGCTCAGTCTGCGGCGCCGAGGGCGAGATGTGAACCACAGTCGCTCGCGCTGTTCGCTCCCTGCTTCAAATCTCAGTACGCTCGTACCCGAACGATGGGTTTGCGGCGCGATGAAACGCGCCGCTGGATCGTTCGATACCAGCGCCGAGGGTGAGATGTGAACCACGGTCGTTCCCGAAGGTCACTCCCTGGTTCAAATCACGGACTGTGCTCAACCGAGTCCACGCGTCTGCGGCGCGATGAAACGCGCCGCTGGATCGTTCGATACCAGCGCCGAGGGTGAGATTTGAACTCACGTGTCCGAATGGACAGCAGATCTCGAATCTGCCGCCTTGGCCGGGCTAGGCTACCTCGGCTCCGTACGATTGTGGTTCGTGACGCGTTTAATCGGTTTCGGTTTGCCCGAACCCGCCGGGCCGGTTACTCCCCGGAAATCGGGAACTGAAACACGACGTGCGTCCGCACGCCTGCTTCCGAGGTGACCCGCCCGCCGTTCGACGCCGTGTCACCGTCCGCCTCGAAACGGAGGTCGCCGCCGTTCTCGATCACGCACCAGTACGCCAGCCACAGCCCCAGCCCGTCGGCGTGCTGGAGCGGGCTCTCCGACCCGGCGGTCAGCGCCTTCCGCTCCACCTCGGGGATCCCCGGTCCGGTCGACCCGAAGCTGATCGACACCACTCCGTCCTCACGGTCGACGCCGACGCGGATCTCGACCTCGCCGTCGGCTTGCGTGACGAGCAGGTCGATCACCTCCCGGATCGCGGTCACGAGCGACCCCGAGTCGGTGAGGTCCGCCTCCACGCCGGCCGCACCGTCGAGGGAGACGGTCACGTCCGGATACTCCCGAGCGGTCCGGTGGACGGTCCCCGCGACGAGTTCCGTCATATCGTGTGTCGTCGGCGTCTGCCGGTGTGAGTCGTCGAGCTCCGAGACCTTCCGCGCCTTCTCGCCGACGGTGAGGAGGTCGTCGGTCCGGTCGAGGATCGCGGTGGCGGCGCGCTCGGCGTCGTCGGCCGTCCCCGAGGTGGCGATCGTCTCGGCGTACCCCCGCACGACGTTCATATCGTTCCGGAGGTTGTGCCGGAGCACCCGGTTTGCGACTTCGAGTCGCTGTTGGTACCGGTGCCGCGCCGTGATGTCGCGGAGCGCCATCGCGTACCCGACGTCGTCGCCGTGTTCGTCGGTCAGCTCCGAAACGCGGATGTCGTACGCCAGGTTGTTCGCGTCGACGACGGTGGTCCCGTCGAGGTCGGTGAGCGACCGGTCCGGGTAGGTCTCCCCGATCGAGCGGCCGAGCTCCGGCGTCGGATCCAGAACTCGGGCGGCGGTGGCGTCGACGTCGACGACCACGCCCGCGGAGTCGAGTGTGACCAGGCCGTCGCCCATCGCCTCGAACGCTTTCCGCTGGGCGATCGGCGTCCGTTCGAGCAGGTCGCTCCAGTAGAGACTGTAGACGACGACGACGCCGGTAAACGTGAACGTGAACGGTGTCAGGTCGACGTTCGGGATCGGGCTCGCCCCGAGGAGAAAGGCGATGTTCGAGACGAACGGGGGGATGGGCGCCACCGCCAGGAACGCCGCCTGGCGCCAGTAGACCAGCGACTTCCGCACCCCGACCAGGAGCAGCACCGCCACCCCGACCACGACCGCGGTGTACGTCAGGGTGAGGTGTGCGTAGTACAGCGGGCCAAAGGCGACCTCGATAGCCGAGCCCGGCGAGACCGCCGTCGAGGGGACGCTCCACGCGAGCCCGTGGATATGGTTGGTGAGGGCCCCGGCTCCGGCGACGAGCGGCTCGACCGCGAGCAGTCCCAGATGCCGGCGGGTCACCCACCGCGACTGTCCGACGTATCGGTCGACGAACACGAGCCACAGCAGCGGCACGGCCGTCGAGAACACGAAGGTGAGCCGCCACCAGAACGCCTGGGCGGCAACCGAGTCGAACCCGAACTGCACCGAGTACGCCACCGCCGAGAGCCCCACGACCGCGTGGAGGACAGCCACCTCGTAGCCACACCGCACGTCGCGGTGTCCCCACGCGATGAGCACCAGGGCCCCATAGACGGCGACGGCAACGAACCCGACGGCTGAGATCGGCGTAAGTTCCCACGGCATACCAGAGTAGCGACACCGTAGCCGAAGAAGGCCCCACATATCAAACCACCAGTCGACTCGGTACCGGCGGAATCGGGGGACGACGGCGGGCGGTGGCGTGGGAGACGACAGTTCCTGACAGATCATATGGATGTGGCTGCCGGGGACCGCCTCAGCTGGCCGGTCGGGACCGGTTCAGTGTTGGGACGACCCGCGGGACCACCGTCGCCGTCGTCGACTCCGCTGGAGAGACGATGCGGATCCGGAACGCGGCAGCGACGACGGCGGTTTCGTCGGCGCGTTCCTGCACGACGACCCCGTCGATCGCCCGGCACGGGCCGAACGCACGCCCGGGGCCGTCGGGACACCGCTCCCGGGCCCACCGGGCCGCGGCCGCACTGTCGAGTTCGATCACGACCGACCGGCTCTCCCCGGCGTGGACGCGCTCCAGCCGGTCGCCGTCGGCGTCCAGCGACGCCGCGACGCGTCGGGCGATGGGTCGGCGGTCCTGCCAGGTCGGGGTGTCGCCGCCGCGGCGGGCCTCCCGGGCGGCGGCGCGGAGCGACCCGGTGAGGCGCCGGTCGACCTCCGACACCGAGGCCACCTCCACGGCGCCGGCACCCGTCCGGTCGGCGTCGTAGCCGAGTTGTGCGTACGCGAGGGTCATCGAGAGGAACGCGACGGCGACGACCGCGGCCGCGACGAGGACGATCTGTCCCCGGTCGCCGCACCCTGTCCGTCCCCGTCTGCCCGACCACGGCGGGTTCACACCGACCACACCCGGAGCGTGACCCGGCAGCCCGCGACCGTTCGCGTCGCCCGCCCGACGGGGACGCCGTCGGGTCGCGGCGGTCCGACGGGTCCGTGTGGCGTTTCGAGCCGGCCGAAGGCCGCGGTCGGCAGGACGACCCGTAGCCGACGTTCGAGCGCGTCCCGTTCGGTCGCGAACGACGCCGGGGACCGACACGCCGCGGCGAGTCGGTTCCGGCCGCTCCCACTCGGGGGTTCCGCAGCGAGCACCGCGAGCGCGTCGGCGGCAGTCCGGTCCAGCGCCGTCGCGGTCGAGCCGGCGGTCCCCCCGGCCGGAACCCAGAGGAAGCCCGCGACCACCGAGAGGATCAAAAGCGCCCCCACCGCGGCTTCGAGGAGCGACGTGGCGAGCTGTCCGCGGTCCGTCGGGTCACTCACCGACGGTCACCACCAGTTCGCCGACGCTCGCGTTCGTCGCGGTCCACGACACCCGGACCGTCCCGGGCCCGTCGCCGTCCGACTCGAAGCCGACGGTCAACGGCCGCGTTTCAGGGACGGCGACGACGTACCGCCCGGAGAGCCCCGACGGATCGTGGAGTACCACCCGTCCGTCGGCGCGAACCGTATGGACGGTCCGGGTCCGTTCGGTGTCGATCCGTACCACCACGCGGCCGGTGTGATCGGCAAGCGTGACCGCGTTCCGGGCCGTGAGGTCGACGCGCCGCGTTCGGTCGACCGCTCGCTCGACGCGGACTCGGCGCTCGATATGCACCGCGCTGTCCGTTGCGACGCCGCGCTCGACGATAGTGTCGCCGTCGAGTGCGACTGAGAGGGAACGGCCGCGAACCGGCGGAACGGCGGAAGCGAGGTCCGCGGCGGTCAGGTTCACGGTCCGATCCGCTCGGAGCACGTTCCGCTCGCGGGTGTGAGCAGCGTCGGCGGCGACCAGGTGTGTCGCCAGCCGGTCGGCAGCGTGGGTCGCTCGCGGCTGCCGGTCGGCGTCCGCCAGGGCGTCGTCAGCGACCACGACGCCGGTCACGGTCACCGCGGCCACCACGACCACAGCCGCGGCGAACCCCAGCAGGGTGGCCTGCCCGCGGGCCGTCACGGCAACCCCTCCCGGCCGGGCCCTGGGAGGGATCCGTCGACGTCCGCCGACGGCGCATCGACCAGCCGAACCGAGACGGTTCCGCCCGTGCCGTCGACGACGATCCGCGACGGCGAGACGCTCCGCCACGACCCGGCGAGGGTGACGGAGCCGGGGAGGTCGAGCCGGAGACGCCCGCCGACCCCTCGATCGGGGTGAACGAGCCGCACTGACGGCGGGCCGTCGGTCGCGACGATCCGGTAGGGATCGCCCCGGATCGTCGCCGGGAGGGCGACGGTTACGCGGCGGTCGAGGCGCTGATATTCGGCGGCGGGGACCGCGGCCTCGATCCGATCGGCCGCCGCGGCCAGCGTGCGATCCCCGAGTTCCGCGCCCACCGCGGCGCGGTAGTCGGGCGCAACCGCGCCGAAGAGCGTCGCGGTCAGGAGGGCGACGAACAGCACGCCGACGCCGAGTTCAAGCGCCTTGCCGACGACCGGCGAGAGTCCACGATCCGTCGGGTCGCACGGGGACTGCCCGCCCGGTTGCTTCCGGGGTCGCTCCCGGCGCGGGGGCTCGCTCACCGACCCACCCCCACGTCGAGCCTGACGTCGTGGACGACCAGGTGGACAGTCCGCGGCCCGTCGAACGACGCCACGACGCTCGGAACGCCGTCCCCGTCGATGTCGCGGCGCTCGGTAGTCGCGCCGCGGTCCGCGAAGTGCCGTTCCCACGCGGCAGGGGTTGCTGTCTCGACCGCGACGCGGTACTCGCCCGTGGGCAGCGTGTCGCGGGCGGTCTCCGCGTCGGTCCGGAGCGTGACCGCGAGCCGGCGGTCGCCCGTCGCGATCCCGTCGGCGCCGGTGACGTTCAGCACCGGAACGCCGACGTAGAGGCTTCCGTCGGCCGGCGCGATCCGGCTCGGAGCGATGAGCCGGCTCCCCTCGCCGTCGCTGCGGACCACCGCCCCGGCGAACCCCGCAACCCGGTGGTCGCCGTCGGTGTAGACGACCGCGCCGGCGTGGCCCGCCCACACGACCTCCTCGCCTTCCAGAAGCCACACGCTCCGGTTGACCACACGGATCGTGCCGTCGGTCAACTCGATCGTCGTCTCCGGCTGCGACGGGGCGGGGCCGAGCGCAGTCGCCAGGTCGGCGCCCACGCGGGTCGCGGCCGCGGACGTCGCGCCGTCGTCGACGATCGAGCCCGCAGTCGCCGTCAGTCCGCCGACGGCGAGAACCGTCAGGCCCAGGAGTAACGCGACGCCGACGACCGCGGTCTGTCCGCGAGCGCCCTCGGCGGCGGTCGCCCTCGGCGGCTGGTCGGCCGCGAGCGATCCGGCGGGCCGGTTCACACCAGCCCCACCCCCACGAAGACGACGTGACAGACGGCCACCAGACAGCCGGAGTGTAAAAGCGCCTCGTACTCCCCCCGGCTTGCGGCGCCCGCGAACCACCCGGCGGCGAGCATCGTCGCCTGCGTGACCACGTACACGCGGTACCGGTCGCGCGCGACATCGATCGCGCCGGTGTCGACGGCGACGCCCGAGAGGTCCGACATCGCCGACAGCCGGTCGAACCCCGAGAAGACGCTGGCGCTCGTCGCGACGCTGATGCCGATCACCAGAAGCGCCGTGGTCCACCCCACGGCGACGTAGACCAACATTCCCGAACGGAGCGCGCGCTTCTCGTGGTAGAGTCGGCCGACCTCCCCCTGGAGCGTCTCGAAGACGACGCCGGTGTCGCTGCCGGCGTCGAGCGCGCCGATCACCAGCCCCACGGTCTGTTCGGCCATCGGCGTGCCGACGCGGTCCACGAACCGATCCAGGGCGGCAGTCCGGCGGTCGACGCTGTCGCCGCCGGCGCCGTCTTTGGTCGTCGTGAGCCGGAGGTTCAGCGCGAGGTCCGCCACGTCGCGATCCAGGGGGCCGAGGTCGACGTCGCGGGCGACGTGCTCGACCGCCTCGGGGAACGGCCGGCCGAGGTTGACGTGGCCGGAGACGGCGTGGACGAAGTCCTTGAGTTCGTGGTCCTTCGCGTCGTCGATCCGGGCGCGCCGGACCGCGACCAGCCCGACCGGGACCGCGAACCCGACGTAGCCGACCAAAACCGAGACCACGCCGTCGACGCCGAGCGAGAGTGCCGCCACGAGCCCGGCGATCCCGACCGGGGCGAGGACGACCGCCGCGCTCGCGGGGTTCGTCGTCGCCGTAGCCAGGGTCGCCGCCGTCCCCGCCGGCCGGCGGTAGTCGACGTGCTGGTCCGGCGGGCGGAGCCGCGCCACCAGCCGGGCGGTGCCCAGGCCGACCAGGAGTACGAACACCGCGGCGCCGTAGACGATCGCCGCCCGCAGCGTGAGGCTTCCGACCGGGGTCGACACCGTCGCTGACAGCCCCGGCGAGATGATGCTCATCACGGTCAGCACGATCACGACCAACGCCGGAAGCACCAGAAGCACCACGAACAGCTCCGCGAGCAGTTCGAGAAACCCCTCGGCGCGCTTCCGCTCGCGGTCCTGGCGGTTCCGGAGCATCCGGCCCTCCATCGCGAGGTACTCCCGGAGGGCGTCGGCGCCCTGGTCGGCGTGTTCCCGGAACTTCAGCAGGAACGGTGCCAGCGTGTCCTGCGCCGGCGTGTCGCGGGCGACTCGTCGGAGCCCCTCGTCGACGTTGCCGGTCATCGCGGCAGTGTTGAGCACGCGCCTGAACGCCACCGCTGTCTCGCCATAGGCGTCGGTGTCGGCGACCCGACGGAGCATCACACGGCGGCCGTCGCTGCCGGAAGCGAGGACGTGGAGATACCGCACCGCGCCGGGGAGGGTCCGGGCGACGTCGGAGCGCCGCGCCGCCGAGAGCCACCGGAGATACCGGCCGCCGGCGTAGACGACGCCTGCGCGGATCCCGACGGCGCCGACGACGGCCGCAAGGGCCGCGACCGACCGCCGCGCGAGAGCCGGGTCCGCCGGGAGCGCCCCGGAGGCGCTGCCGATGCCGCCGAGCCGTTGGAGAAGGCCTCCGACTGCCGACTCGACGGCGCCTGGTGGGAGCGCCGTCCCGAGCGCGACGACGAGGCCGAACCCCAGTGCCGCAAGCAGCCACCCGACGGCGTGGACCCGGGCGACGTAGAGGTCGAACGCGATCGAGAGGTTCGTCCCGCGGTAGACCCGGCGGTCGCGCTCGTGGCGCCGGGTGTCCGCCCGGCTCGCGAACAGCGCGTACGCCAGCCGGTCGGCGACGCCGAGCGAACGGGCCGTGTCGACGTCGTACCGATCGGTGCCGGTCTCCCGGGGAGCGTTCGTCCCCGGTGCCGATCGGGAGCCCGTCACCGGCCCTCGCCCCCGTCGGTATCGTCGGCTGCAACGTCGCGGCCGCCGTCCGGTCCGCCTGCGGCCGCCCCGGCACCGTCGCCCTCGGCCGACGCCTGCGCCTGCCGGCGCCTGACGCGTTCGACGGTGGCCGCCTCGTCGGTCCGGAGATCCGAGAGGAACCCGAACAGTCGGGAGACGTCGGTCACGCCCTCCCGGAGCAGGTACTCGACGTAGCCGCGCTTCCGGCGGAACTCGCGTTCGATCGCCTCGGGGTCGCTGTCGGTCGCTTCCGCGATCCGGTGGAAGACGCGGACGGCGTTGCGGTGGGTCTCGCCGTCGGTCGCGGCGTCCTCGCCGCCGAGGTCGGGGTGGTCGTACGCCATCCCGAAGGAGCCGTCGGACTCCCGCCACAGGACGGCGTTGTAGTACAGCGTCGTGCCGTCCTTCTCCACGACGCCCGTCCGCGCCGAGGGCGGCAGTGCCTCGTGTGCGGCCTCCGAAATGAACTCGACAACCGAGCCGACGTACCGCTCGCCGTCGACCCGGCGGGGAAAGACCACGAGGTCGAGTTCCCGGAGGAGGTAGGCCGGCAACCCCTGCTCGACAACGCGGTTCACCAGCGTCTCGATGTCCTCGGCGTGTGTGGTGCCGACGACGCCGTGGCCCGTGTTCAGCACTTCGGCGAACGTCTCGAAGGATTCGGGCGTGTTGACCTCGGCGATGACCTCGACGTCGGGATTCAAGTAATTCGCTTCAGTCATCAGATCCGCCATCGACACCCGTTTGTACTCGTTCTCGTGATCGCGGGTCGACAGCGACACCCCGGTCTCGTGGGGGAGATACACCTCCCGGGACCCCTCGTCGATGCTGATCGGGCGGTGGTCGTACGGGATGAACGGCATATGGGCGTTCATCAGCGTCGTCTTCCCCGCGCCGGTCGGGCCCGAAAAGAGCACGACCCGGCGGTGTTCGTACAGCAGCCACAGGAGGGTCACCAGTTCGGTAGGAATCGAGCCGAACTCAACGAGGTCGACCGGCGTCAGCGGCGACGACGCCTGCTTCCGGATGGAGACGTGCGGCCCCTCCTCGGAGATGACCGGAAGCGCGACCGCACACCGGATGGTCTCGCCGTGGCCCGTCGCGTCGGGGGCGACGCCCGGGGGCTCGATGTTCACTTTCGCCGAGGGCTGGCTCGCGCTGAGTTCGACGCCGTCGGCGGCCGCGAGCTGCGTCACCACGTTCACGAAGCCGGTCTCGTCCTCGAACGCGAGGTTGGTGGGGACGCGTTCCCCGGCGCGGACCACGTCGGCGCGCGGCACCACCTTGATCCGCTCGCCGACCCGGTTGGCCTCGATGTCCTCCAGGTGGGGATCCCGGATCGGGATCGTGAGCACGCCCTCGCCGACGTAGTCCCGCAGGACGTAGTAGACCAGGTCGTCCAGCCGATCCTCGGCGTACCGGTCGTCGACCGGCGGGACGCCGATCCCGTAGGACGCAAGCGCCGTCCGGACGCGGTACCGGGTGGCTTCGAGCCACGCCTTGGTGTTACGGGCGGTGAGCCGCCGCGACAGGAACTGCCGGGCGCGCTCACGGATGAACGCCGTCCGATCGTCGACCACCCTCTCGACGTTGCCCTCCCAGATGCGCTCCTTGCACTCGGCGACGAGCTCCTCGTCGCCCGGCAGCAGGTCGGGTTCCAGAACGGCGTATTTGGCCTCGAAGCGGTCGTCGCCCAGGAGTCGGTCGCGGTGGACGACCACGTCGACCTCGAACCCGGCGAACCCGACGGTGTAGTGGCGGAGCCGCTCGCTTGCGACCCGGGTAGCGAACTCGGTGTCGGCGTTGAACGCCGTGACCGCCGGCGCGTACCTCTCGGTGTGGACGACCAGGTGGCCGTCGCCGCCGCCCTCGACGTCGACGACCTCGATCCGGTCGTCGAGCGCGATCGGCGTCACGGGGCCGAGCAGGCGGAGTTCACACATCGCGTGGTACTCGACGCGCCGGCGGGCGGCCGGCGGGAGGTCCACCAGCCGGTCGATCACCCGACGGTGCTTCCGCGGCAGTCCGGCGGCGGCGCGTTCCGCGGCCCCCTGGCGCGTGAGCGGCCGGCGAGCCGAGACCGCCGAGAAGTACTCCGTCACTGAGGTGAGCGCCCGCTCGGAGCGGGCGCCGACGGCGGGTTCTCTGATCTGATAGTCGAACCCCACGTCGCCGGCGGTGTCGCTGATCGTGACGACGACGCCGGGCGTGACCTCGTACTGCTCCCGGACGCCGGTCGCGTACCACGCGTCGGGGCTCTCCGGCGGTTCCGGGGGCGGAACGGCCGGAGTATCGGTCCGCATCCGTCCACCGTCCCCCGCCGAAGTCACCCCGTCCTCCCCGGGTGGACCCGATCGCTCATACCGGGGGTTCGCCCCGTGTTGGTATTTAAGATCTCGCTCCGGATATCAGTCGAGATACTGGGAGTGTTGCCACGATCCGGTTCCGGACCAGGACGAAGATCCGATGATTTAGGTACGGGGGAGTCGACCGCGGACCCGTGTCGCTCCGAGACCCCGCAGCCCGGATCTGTCGGTCGATTGACGGTGGGGAGGCCGCCGCCCTCCTCCGGTCGGTCCGCGACCACGAACTCCCGCCGGAGATACAGGAGCTACTCGAGGAGTACGAGTCGATCCCCGATGCGCGCTCGCGGTTTATCTGGAAGTGGATCCACCGGCTCGCGCCGCGGAACACGATGCCGTTCGTCGACGACGGCCACGCCGCGGCCGTCGCGACCGACAAGACGATGCTCGTGCTCTTCATTACGCTGCTGGACGACCTGGTTGAAAAGCGGGGCGACTACGGGACGTTCGACGCGATCACGAGCCTCGTCCGGTCGGGGGGGATCGGCGCCGGCTCCGCAGTCCCGAACGCGACCGACGCGGACGTCGACGAGGAGTACGCGGCGTTCGCGGCTCGCGTGTGGGGTCGGCTGGAGGAACGAATCCGGCGGGGGTCGCGGTACGACCGCTACGCGCCGCTGTACCGGTTCGACGTGGGGCAGGTGCTCACGGCCATCGAGTACAGCACCCTCGCAATCGAGCGGCCCGAACTGGCGACCCCCTCGGACCTCCGACGGTACGAGACCCACAATATGGGGGTGTGTGCCTTCGCCGACATCGACCTGATGCACGCCACCGTCGGCCTCGACGGGGAGCTGTCGGCGTTCCGGGACGCGGTCCACACGGCCCAGCGGATGGCCCGGATCGGGAACTGGCTCAGCACGTGGGAGCGGGAGCTGGGCGAGGGCGATTGCAGCTCCGGGGTCGTCGTGGCGGCGATCGAGCGGGGGATCGTCGACCACGGGGAGCTGTCGGAGTTCGCAGACGGTGACTCCGAGGTGGCGGCCGCAGTCGGGCGGATCGAGGACCACGGTCTCGAAGCGGAGTTACTCGCCGAGTGGAACGACGAGTACCGTCGGCTCGTCGAGGCCAGCGATCGGATCGACGCGGCGGATCTCGGCCCGTTCGTCGACGGCACCGAGGAGGTGTTGCGGTACCACCTCGCGAGCCGCGGGTTGAAGTAGGCCCGCGTCGCCCCGACTCAGACCGACGCGCCGCCGAACCGCTCGCGCTCGCGGCGACAGACCCGCTCCCAGACGGACAGCAGCGAGCTGTTCAGATCGTACCGCTCGTTCACCGTTCGGACCCACTCGTCGTCGGTGAAAAGCAGGTACTGGAGCCGCCGGACGGTCGGATCGAGGTCCTCGACCGCGAGGTCGCCGGCGTAGTACCCGACGATCTGGGACCGCGCCTCCTCGATCAGCCCCGGCTGGACGCCGATGCCACACTCGCCGGCGACGTACTCGAACCACTCCAGGTGGAGGATGGCGTCCGCAAAGGCGAAGCGGTCGGTGAACCCCGACACGAAGCTGACCGCGGGCTTGCCCCGGCGGACGACGTCGCCCGGGCGGCTGAACCGCGGGCGGGAGACGTGGTCGATGGTGGCGGCGTACTGGTCGGCGATCCGGTCGAGCCGCCACCCGGCGTAGGCGGTCGGCGCGGCTAGCCCGAGTTCGTACCACACCGGCGTCCACTCCAGGAAGGGGAGCCCGAAGGTGGCGTCGGCGTAGAGGTCGGCGGCGATCAGGCGGTTGACCGCGGGTGCGACGTCCTCGCCGGTCCGTCCCGCCCGCATCGCGGCCTCCGCCTCGTCGAGGAGTCCGGGGAGGTCGCCGGTGGGAAAGCCCATCCCCTCCGCGATCCGGAGGAGGTAGTCGCCGCCGGGGCGGAACCAGTCGGCGAAGTCCGGGGGCTTCCGCGCGCGCAGAAGCGAAAGGACGGTCACGGTTCCCGTACGAGGTCGCCCGGTATATACGTCCTGATACTGTCGCCTATCGTCGCGTGACGTATTTCGACGCCCACGGAGTGTCGAACGGCTTCAGGTAGGGAGAGCCGACAGTGTGATCACTCGTCGTCGGGACGGTCATCGTCGAGTTGCTCGGTCAACCCCCACTCGGCGGCGCGTTCTTCGGCTTCCGCGCGGGCCTCCTCCCTGATCGCCTCGATCCGGTCGGGGTCCGAGAGGAACGCCGCAACCGCGCTCGCGTCCCTCTCATCCCGGATCCGGTCGTCGGGGGCGGCCTCGCGGGTCCGCTCGACTAAGGCCTCGTCGTCGGCCAACCGGTCGGCCGGCGCGGTCGGCGGAACTTCGAGCGCCTCGACCCGGTGGGCCGCGGCGAGCGCCTCCGCCGGGAGTTCGTAGGACTCGGCGTGAAACACCCCGCCCGACAGCGCCGCCAGGGCGTCCGTCCCGCCGGCGTCGCTCGGCGCGTGGTACGCCAACACGGGGATGCCGTCCTCGAACGTCAGGACCGCGCGCTCGTCGCCGCCGCGGAGGATCGACCCTTGCGGCTCGAAGACGACGTAGCCGGTGAGTTCCCGGTCGAGCACCCCCGCGAGCGTCTCGCCGACGTCAGCGTCGGTCCGGGAGCGACACAGCCGTCCCTCGGGAATGCGGCCGTCGGCGATCATCTCAGGGGCGGTCGGGGACGACGGCGCTTCGGAACCGATCCGCCACGCCCGCGGCGTCGCCCGGGCGGACGTCGAGCGCGGCAGCGGCCTCGCGAAAGGCGTCGGCGGCCGGGTCCGTCGGGGCGTGCGCCAGCAGGGGTTCGCCGGCGCGTCTGGCCGCGCGGACCGCGTCGCTCTCGGGGACGGTCCCGAGAGTGGCGCCGCCGAAGTACCGCGCGGCGCGGTCGGCGACTGCGTCGACGTCCTCGTCGGGTTGAACCCGGTTGAACAGCACTCCTGCCGTACTGGTGCCGTACGACCGAGCGTACTCCTGGACCTTCAGCCCGTCCGACAGGGAGGGGACGGTCGGCTGAAGCACGACCACGATCCGGTCGGCCAGCACGATCGGCAGCACCGCGCTCTTCGACCCGAGCGCCGCGGGGGAGTCAAGGAGGAGCACGTCGGCGTCGGCCGCGAGGTCGGCCACGACGTCGCGGAGCCGTTCGGGATCGGCGGCCGCAAAGCCGTCGAGGCTGGTGCCGCAGGGGACGACCGACATCCCGAAGCGGTCGTAGACGGCCTCGTCGACGTCGGCATCGCGGTCGGCAACCAGGAGGTCGTGGAGGGTCACGTCGGCGTCGTCGAGCCCGGCGTGAAACAGGAGGTTCGCCATCCCGGTGTCGGCGTCGATGACCGTCACGTCGTACTCCTCGGCGAGCGCCATCCCGAGCGCCAGCGTGCTCGTCGTCTTGCCGGTGCCGCCCTTCCCGCTTGCGACGGCGAACGCCTCGACCATACCGGGGGCAGACGGCGGCGGGGCAAAAGTCTTCGAGTCCGACTCTCAGTACTGATTCCGGTCCGCGCTCGACGTCCCTGCCCGATCGAGCGCGAGGAGCGGGTCGAGCGGGAGGTCCGAAACGAGCGCGGCGGCGCGCTCGTAGGGGTCCGACTCCTTGCCGTCGACGGTAGTCGGATCCGGCCGCGATACCCCCGCGTACTGAAAGACGCCGTCGACGAACGCCGCCCGCGCCGCGTCGTTCTCGAAGAGCCCGTGGAGATACGTGCCCACCACGTTTCCGGCCGCGACGCCGAGGGTCACGCCCTCGCGGTCCGGCGCGGCGAAGGGCAGCGCGACCGACGTGCTGGTCCGGTCACCGGTGACTGCCTCAGCCCAGCGGGTCTCGCCCCCGTGGATCTCGTAGCCCTCGACGGGCGCCGAGGCGCCGGCGAGCGGGCCCGCGCCGTCGAGGTGCCAGGTCGCAGGCGCGACGCGCTTCCGGGGCGAAAACCCGGTCTCGATCGGGAGCAACCCCACGCCGTCGAGCGTCGCGTCGGCCCCGACACCCTCGATGTCGGCGTCGACGAGGCGCCGTCCGAGCAGCTGGTAGCCGCCGCAGAGCCCGACGACCGGGCCGTCGAACGCCCGGATGCGGTCGTCGAGTCCGGCCTCGCGGAGCGCCCGCAGGTCGTCGGCGGTGTTCTTCGTTCCCGTGAGGACGACCGCGTCGGCGTCGGCGAGCGGCGCATCGAGCGGGCGGAACTCGACGCGGACCCCCGAGGCTTCCGAAAGCGGGTCGAGGTCGGCGGTGTTCGACGCCCGCGGGAGCCGCGGCACCGCGACGGAGACGGTCCGGTCGTCCGAAACGCCGTCGTCGTCGCCGCGGACCGCCCGCTCGCCCGGGTCGGGAAGCGAGACGCTGTCCTCCTCGGGGAGGCCCGGGTCGTCGTACGGGAGTACGCCGAGCACCGGGACGCCGACCCGCGACTCGACCTCCTCGATCCCGGGATCGAGCAGCGAGCGGTCGCCGCGGAACTTGGTGATGACCACCCCAGCGACCCGCTCGCGGACGTCGTCGGGCAGGAGTTCCAGCGTACCGACGATCGACGCGAAGACGCCGCCGCGCTCGATGTCGGCGACGAGCAGGATCGACGCGTCCGAAAACCGGGCGGCCTCGACGTTTGCCAGGTCGCGGTCGTGGAAGTTGATCTCCGCGATCGACCCCGCGCCCTCCGCGACGATCACGTCGTTTGCGGCCGCGAGACGGGCGTGGGCGGCTTCCGCCGCTCGGCGGGCGTCGTCCCAGAAGTCGGCGTAGTAGTCGGCCGCGGCGTAGTGACCGACCGCGACCCCGTCGATCACGAGTTGGGACTCCCCGCCGCCGCGGGGTTTCAAAAGCACCGGGTTGTGGTCGGTGGTCGGGCGGACGCCCGCGGCGCGCGCTTGGACGTACTGTGAGACGCCGATCTCGCCGAATGCGGGGGGATCGGGTCGGTCGGCGTCGGTCGAGTCGGCCGCCGGGACCGCGAGCCCGTCACGGACTGCGGCGGGCCGCACGACCGCCCGCGCCTCGTTGCTCATGTTCTGTGCTTTGAACGGCGCGACGTCGACCCCCCTGTCGGCGAGGCGGCGACACAGCCCCGCGGCGACGGTGCTCTTGCCGACGTGGCTGGCGGTGCCGGCGACGAGGATCGTCCCGGCGGCGTCGCCGGCGTCGGTGGCGTCGTGTGGGGGTGTCGGGTCGGTCACGTCAACTCAGTACTCGGTGCCCTTCCGCGCCCGGGTCCCCGCGTCGAAGGGGTGTTTCACCTTCCGGACCTCGCTCACGAGGTCGGCGGCCTCAAGCAGGTAGGTCGGCTCGGTGTGGCTCCCGGTCAGGACCAACTCCAGGGTCGCGGGTTTCGACTCGATCAGATCCAGCACCTCGTTCTCGTCGATCAGCCCCTGGTCGGCGGCGTAGAGTACCTCGTCGAGGACGAGCAGGTGAACCCCCGCCTCGGGGTCGGCGTCGAGCGGGAGCGGCTCGGTCAGGTCGGCGTTGCCGGCGGCCGCGAGGAGTTCCCTCGCGCGCTTCATCGCCCCCTTGGCTTTCGCCCGGTGATCGTCCTCCTCGGTTCCGTCGGCCATTCGGTGCCACCCGTAGTGGCCGGTGTTCTCGTAGGAGATGCCGGGGACGGCGGCGATGGCGTTGTACTCCCCGCGGACGTCCTCGACGGAGTCGGCGCCGCCCTTCATGAACTGCAGCAGGTGGACGCGGTAGCCGTGGCCGGCAGCGCGGAACGCCATCCCCAGCGACGCCGTGGTCTTGCCCTTGCCGCCGCCCCACCACGCCTGCACCAGCCCGAACTCCGCGGGGGCGGCGGGCTCGATCGCGTCCGCGGTCGGGCGAACCCCGCGTCCCGGCGTGTTCCGCCGCGTCTCCGTCGGGGCGTCGCCTCCGTCCGTCGGCTCCGCGGACTCGGCGTCGTCGGTGTCGGTCATACGGTTCGGGACGGGATGGTCGGACAAGAAGGCGACGGGTCGGCGACGGCTCGCGGAGGCGTCGGGCCGCGTGGACCGCTTCTCTTCGAGATACAAATACGTTGGGTGGTCTCGGGCCGGTCGCGAGCGATCACACCGCCACTATTCGGCCGGGGAAACGAGTACCACGTCGATGTCGACAGAGACACGCACACGGACGACCGAGGACGTTGCAGGGAACTGGAGAGCGGGCGTCGTCGGCGGTATCGCCGGTTCGATCGTGATGGGCGGGCTCATACTGGCGATGAACGCGCCGACGCTGGCGGTCGCGATCCCCTCGCTGTATACGTTGGCCCCGCCGCCAAGCGTCGGCGCCGGACTCTTCGTCCACCTCTCCCACGGGGCCGTTCTCGGGGTGGCGTTCGCCGCGCTCGTCGGAACGCTCGACCTGGACTCGACGGGCGCGCAGGTCGGCGCGGGCGTCGGCTGGGGCGTCGTGATGTGGGTCGTCCTGGCCGCGCTCGTGATGCCGGTCTGGCTGGACGCCGTCGGATCGCCCGCCTCGCCGCCGCTGCCGAACTTCGCGCCGCCGTCGCTGCTGTGGCACGCAGTCTACGGTGCCGTGTTGGGCGGCGTCCACGCGGCGGTCGGCGACCGGATCTGAACCGCCCGGAGGGATCACTCCTCCCTGAACAGTTTCCACGCCGACTCGCCGCCGTCGGCGTCGGCAATGGATTCGAGTTTCTCCCGACGGAGCGCACCGATCTGCTCGGTCGCGCCGCGGACCCACGTCATAAAGGCCGTCGTGAGTCGCTCCCGCACGACCTCGGGGGCGACAGGCCGGTACACGTAGACGTGACCACCGTGCTCGATGAGCCGTCGTCGCTTCTCGACGACTCCCAACGCCGCGAGGTGGTTGAGGTGTCGGGCGACGACGCTTCTGTCGTAGTCGATCCGGTCGGCCAACTCGTTCACGCTCATCGCACCGCCCTCCATCACACAGAGACACACTTCGAGTTCGGTGTCGGACATCCCGAACACGTCGCCCAGGAGGTCCGCGAGCTCCGGCTCGTCGACCGAGTCGACGGGGTCGGTCGCCGTCATCGTCGCCTCACAGCACGTGATCCGTCCGTTCCCCACAGCGACGTTGCCACAGTCGTCACACGAGAGTAACTCGGGGGAGTCGGCAGGGACCATGCGTCCGTCTACGCACGACCCCGAAAAGACGGTACTGGGGGTTTGCGGTCGGGGTGCACAACTCGGGGCGTTGACGATACGGCCGCCGCCCGGATCGATCCCGTCACGGCCTGAGGCGGCGGTCACGAGTGAAACAGCCGGAAGGCGTCCGGTGTGGCGGTCTCAGTCGTCGGCGACGGGGGCCTCGCCGCGGAGCGCGGGCGGGAGGTCGGCCGACAGCCGGTCGCGGTCGTGCGGCTCCGTGAAGTCGATGTCGGGGCCGATCGGGACCAGCCGCTTGGGGTTGACGTCCCCGTGGGTCTTGTAGTAGTGGCGGGTGATGTGGTCTATGTTCACCGTCTCGGCGACGCCCGGAAGCTGGTAGATCTCCTTCGTGTAGTTCCAGAGGTTGTCGTACTCGTGGATCGCCCGCCGGTTGCACTTGAAGTGGGTGTGGTAGACGTGGTCGAACCGGACCAGCGTCGCGAACATCGCGATATCGGCCTCGGTGAAGACGTCGCCCGCGAGGAACCGCTGATCCGCAAGCACCGACTCCCAGTGGTCCAGCGCCTCGAACAGCTCCTCGGCGGCGCGTTCGTGGGCGTCCTGGCTGTCCGCGAAGCCGGTGCGGTAGACGCCGTTGTTGATCGGCTCGTAGATCGCATCGAGGATCTCGTCGACCTCATCGCGGTAGCCCTCGGGCCAGAGGTCGACGCCGTTGTCGCCGTCGAACTCCGTGTTCAGCATCCGCATAATCTCCCGTGACTCGTTGTTGACGATGGTCTCCGTTTCTTTGTCCCACAACACCGGGACGGTCACGCGCCCGGTGAACGCCGGATCCGCCCGGGTGTAGAGCTCGCGGAGGTACTCCTCGTCGTAGAGGGGGTCGGGGTTCGTTTCGGAGAACCGCCACCCGTTCTCGTAGCGCTCGGCGTCGACGAGCGACAGCGAGATGTCGTCGGTCAGCCCGTTCAGCCGCCGGGTCAGCGCCACGCGGTGGGCCCAGGGGCACGCACGGGAGATGTAGACGTGGTACCGGCCGGACTCCGCGGGGAACTCCGCGTCGGGGTCGTTGCTGATCCACTCGCGGAAGGCGGTCTCCTGTCTGTCGAACTCGCCGTCCTCGTTCGTGGTCTCGTAGGCGTCGGTTCGCCACTCGCCGTCGACGAGCATGTTCACCGCGAATCACCTGTCATATATGAGAATAGGCGCCTGAGTCGGGTAAATCGTTCGGATTACGTCGAGGATGCGCCGGGGCGTCGCGGCCGCTATTCCGGACGAGTATCAATCCTGGTACTCGGCGCCGAATATTGAAACGGCGTGAAGGGGTTCACTCGTGCGATGAGTCTGGACGCGACGGCATCGGGCACGGACGCACCGACGGGCAGCCAGGAGCCGCTGACCGAACTGCTGTGGGACGAGTACGCGGACTCCGGCGGGGACGAAGACGAGGGGGCCGAGCGGCTCAGACGGGAACGCGACTTCTGGCGGTCGCTGTTCGACCAGCTTATCGCGGAGTTCCCCGAGGGGATCCTCGTGACGACCGCCGACGGGACGCTCACCCACTGGAACGAAGCCTTGGGGGAGAACCTGGAGATCCCCGCGTCCGACGCCATCGGGGAGAACGCTTACGACGTGATCGGCACGGAGGGCGAGGCGGAGACCCTCGCGGAGACGGTCGCCGGCCGCGGCGAGACCATCGCCGAGGACGACGTCCGCGAGGTCCCCTCGACGAACACCATCTTCCAGACGTACGCCGTGCCGCTCCGGAGCCCCGAGGGGGGCGTCGTGGGCGCCTTCGAGGTCGCAAGCGACGTCACCGACCACGTCGAACAGCAGCGGACCTTAGAGCGGCTCCAAGAGGAGGTCCAGGGGACCGTCCGGGCCGAGTTGACCGAGCTGTCGACCTCGATCGAGCGGATCGCAAGCGGGGTCGACGACCTGGGGACGTTCGCCGAAGAGCAGACCCGACGGATGGAACGGGCCGCCGACGAGGTGTCGGACCAGTCGGCAACCATCGAGGAGATCGCCGCCAGCGCCGACCAGGTCAGCCGCGCCGCAGGGAACGCCCGCGAGAGGGCCGAGGAGGGGGAGGACGCCGCCGACGACGCCATCGAGCGGATGGAGGCGGTCCGGGCGTCCGCCGACGGCGTCGGCGACACCTTGGAGACGCTCACCGCGAAGGCCGACGAGATGAGCGACATCATCGACGTTATCAACGACATCGCGGACCAGACCAACCTGCTCGCGTTGAACGCGTCGATCGAGGCCGCGCGGGCCGGCGATGCGGGGTCGGGCTTCGCCGTCGTCGCCGACGAGGTGAAATCCCTCGCCGAGCGGTCCCAGACCCAGGCCACCGAGATCGAAGCGCGGATCACCGAGGTGATCGACGCGACAGAGCGGACCGCGGCCGACCTCGAGGACACCACCGACGAGATCGCCGAAGCCATCGACACCGTCGAGCGCACGATGACGTCGCTCCGTGAGATCCGGGCGACGGTCGGCGAAACCGCGACGGGCGCCGAGGAGGTCGCCGACGCGACCGACGCCTTCGCCGCAAGCTCCGAGGAGGTCGCAGCCACCGTCGACGAGGCCGTCGACGAACTCGCCACCTTGGAGGCGGAGCTCTCGGAGTTGACGGAGGCCACGAGCGAACAGACCGAACGGGTCGACGAGATCGACCGCGCGGTCGGAAACCTGGTCGACGACGGCAGCGCCGGGTGAGGTCGGCCTCGGATCCCGTCCGATCCCGCCCGCCGTCGGTCACCCACGAAGGAGTCTGCCGACCGCCGTCGCGACCGCGTCGGCGTCGGGACCGAGCACGTAGGTGATCGGTTCGATGCCGTACCCGCCGGTCTGGTAACAGACGAACGTCTCGGTGAGTGGGCCGGCCGCCGCGACCGCCTCCGCGATCGGGTCGCCGGACGCCTCCGGATCGAACTCGACCGCGTCGTACCCCGCGGCTTCGAGGGTGGAGACGATGTCGGGATCGTACCGGACGTTGATCGCGGCGCGGGCGTCGGCCCCGGCCCCCCGCGCCGATAGGAGCACCGAGGCGACGTGCTCGCTGACGCCGAACTCGGGGTCGCCTGGAACCGTCGCCCTGCCCTTGACGTCGAAGATCCGGCCGGGGACGCCGGCGACGTCGTCGACGGCGGTCGCGTCGGGGAGACACGCCACGAGGTTCGAGCCGACGTTCGGGATCAGTCCCGCGAACCCGCTTGCGTTGGTGAGCCGGCGGAGCGCCCGCCGCACCGACGACCGGACCGCCTCGCTCTCGCGGAGGTCGCTTTCGGGGTCGTGGATCCGGACGTAGCCGTCGTGGGCCGACAGCTCCGGCATCGCCTCCTCGTGGAGCCGGGCGAGTACGTCCCTCTCCTCGAGCCGCCTGATCAGGACTTCCGCCTCGACTAACGCCTGCACCCGGCTCATATCCCCGGAAGCGAGCCCCTCGGCCACCTCTTCGACCAACTCCCGGACGCGCTCGTCCTCGAGGATCTCCGTCCGCCGGCTCACCTCGCCGTGGGCGTACTTCGAGACGGCGCTCTGGCTGATCCCCAACGTTTCGGCCACCTCGTGTTGGGTCAGTCCCCGCTTGCGGAGCGCTTCCGCGAGCATCGACCGGAAGGTCGGGAGGAACTCCTCGACGACGACCTCCTCGACGAACTTCATTCCGGACTGTCCCCCCCGAACTCGGGGTCGGCGCCGATCCGGGAGGCCTGTGGCCCCGACTGCCCCTGGTACTTCGAGCCGCGCTCGGCGCCGTACGGCCGCGCGGCCGGGGTTGTGAGTTCGGTGAAGGTGAGCTGTGAGATCCGCATCCCCGGCGTGAGCGCCACCGGTGCGGTGCCGAGGTTCGAAAGCTCGAGGGTGATCTGTCCCTCGTAGCCGGGGTCCGCCAAGCCCGCCGTGGCGTGGACCACGATCGCCAGCCGCCCGAGCGACGACCGGCCCTCGACGTGGGCCACGAGGTCGTCGGGAATTTCGACGCGTTCCTTCGTCGTGCCGAGGACGAAGTCCCCGGGGTGGAGGATGAACTCCTCGCCCTCCGGGACGACGGTCTCCTCGACGTACTCGGAGATCTCCGCCTCCCGGTTGGGGTGGATACACGAGATGTTGGCGCGCTGGAACTCCAGGAACTCCTCGCCGAGCCGGAGGTCGACGCTTGCGGGCTGGACCTGCATCTCGATGTCGTCGAGGGGGTCGACGACGAGGTCGCCGGCCTCCAGGCGGGCCAGGATGTCGTCGTCCGAGAGGATCATACCCGACCGACGGGCGGGCACCGATGTAAAGTCAGTGGCTTCACGGTCGGGAGAAGCGGGGGGCAGCGCGACGGAGGGGAGGACATATACGATCCCGAAGACCACCGTGAGGTATGAAACAGGCCATCGTCGCCCGGACTGATCTCGGGATGGGCCAGGGGAAACTCGCCGCACAGGTCGCCCACGCGTCGCTGTCGGCCTACGAGGACACCAGCGACCGGACCCGAACGCAGTGGAAGGGCGGGGGACAGAAGAAGGTCGTGCTGAAAGCCGACGGGGAGGAGACGCTGTTCCGGCTGGCCGACAAGGCCGAGCGGTTGGGGCTGCCGAACGCGATCGTCCGCGACGCGGGCCACACCCAGTTGGAGCCGGGAACGGTGACCTGCCTCGCGGTCGGTCCCGGCGACGACGACGAGGTCGATCGGGTTACGGGCGACCTGTCGCTGTACTGAACGTGGACGACCACGAGTGACCGGAAACACCGCACCGCGATCGATCAGCCCGGGACAGTCACCGCGACTGGCCGGCCTTCCGAGGGTCGACGCCCGTCGAGGATCCGCCGTCGGGTGGGACTGGAAGGGGCCGCGCTCTCGTCAGCCGAGCCGACGCAAGGACCGCAGGACGTAGTCCGAGGACCACAGCGAGGCGCAGGCGGCGAGAGCGCGGGGGCTTCCGAGGTCTTCGCTGAGGCGGTCTCCGCGATCGTACTTCGAACTAACCAACACACATCTAGCGGCCAAACGACTTACCACTGGGCCGTCCCGAGAGGGGAGTAGATGAGGGACGCACCGTCCGGGAGCGACGCGCT
The DNA here is from genome assembly GCF_014212355.1 of Halobellus ruber. Lineage (NCBI taxonomy): Archaea > Methanobacteriati > Methanobacteriota > Halobacteria > Halobacteriales > Haloferacaceae > Halobellus > Halobellus ruber. Next base: position 23,687 of record NZ_JACKXD010000006.1, on the reverse strand, counting down.
CCCGGGGATCCTCGACGACGCCGCCGATGCCGTGATCGTCACCGACGCGGACACCGGCGAGGTCGTCGCGGTCAACGACGCGGTCGAGCGGGTGTTCGGCCACCAGAAGGCGGCGTTTTCCGACCTGGATCCCGACGCCTACGCCGCGAACCCCGGGGCCGCCAGCGACGCCCGCGGGGACGCCCGTCGCACAGCAACCGAGTCCGGGGCCGCGACGTACAGATGGACGGCCGTGCGGCGCGACGGGACCACCTTCCGAGCGGAGTCGAGCGTCTCTACGACGACCGTCGACGACCGGGCGTGCTTCGTGGCCGTCGTCAGGGACGTGAGCGATCGCGCCGAGCGGGAGCGGGAGCTCGAGCGGTTCGCGGAGGTGCTGACCCACGACCTCCGCAGCCCGCTGAACGCCGCGGAGGCGCAGGTGGAGATCCTGCGATCGGAGGTCGACGGCGGCGAGGAGTGGCTGGACCGCCTCGAGAGCGTCCACGACCGGATGGCGGACATCGTCGACGACGTTCGCACGCTGGTCAGCGGGGACCGACACGTCGGCGACACGAAACAGATCGACCTGAACGAGGCGGTCGAGGAGACGTGGGACGCGACGGTCGACGACCGCGCCGACGGCGTCGAGCTCGTCGTGAGCGGCGACCTCGGCCGGGTCGACGCCGATCCGAAGCGGCTGTGTCGGCTGCTCGAGAACCTCTTCGAGAACGCTGTCAGACACGGCGGCGACGGGGTTACCGTCACCGTCGGTTCGCTTAACTCCGGCGACGGGATCGCCGTCGAGGACGACGGCCCGGGGATCCCCGCCGACGCCCGCGATCGCGTCTTCGAGTACGGCTACACCACTGCGACCGCGGGGACGGGGTTCGGGCTGAACATCGTTGCCGCCGCCGCGGAAGCTCACGGGTGGGAAGTCGGGGTGACGGAGGGCCGCGAGGGCGGAGCGCGCTTCGAGATCACCGGGATGGACCGGGTCGAGCCGGTCACGAAGGGGTAGCCGGACACGGCCGCGGGCGAACCGGAGCCGCCTTACCCGCGGGGGCGGTAGTCCAGCCGAACGGATGCGCGAGGCCCACCCCGCCGAACGGCGCGTCGGGATCGAGTACTACCGGAGCGACGCCGCCGGCACCGGCGGGCGGCTCCGCTCGCGGCCGGAGGACTTCCGGGTTCGCGAGTTGGAGACCACCTCGCCGGCGCCGCTCGACGCCGACACCGGCGACTATCCGCACCTGCTCGTCCGCGCGACCCTCCGGGAGTGGGACACCAACGACTTCGCCCGCCGGCTCTCGGACGCGCTGGGGATCAGCCGCGAGCGGGTCTCGTGGGCGGGAACGAAGGACAAACACGCGGTCACTACCCAGCTTTTCACCCTCGCGAACGTCGCCAGCGGGGACCTTCCCGAGGTCGCCGACGCCGAAGTCGAGATCCTCGGCCGGGTCGGGCGGCCGCTCCACTTCGGCGACCTCGCGGGCAACGCCTTCGAGATCCGGGTCCGCGACGCCGACCCCGGGTCCGTCGGGGAGATCACTACGGACCTGCGCGTCGGCGACGGGAACGAGGCCCCTGACGAGCCAGTCGACGTCGCGGTCCCCAACTACTTCGGCCACCAGCGGTTCGGGAGCCGCCGGCCCGTCACCCACGAGGTCGGGCTGTGTCTCGCCCGCGGGGAGTGGCGGGAGGCGGTGCTGACCTACGCCGGCAACCCCGCCGAGACGGAGCCGGAGGCGACACAGGACGCCCGGGCGTTCGTCGACGAGCAGGCCGCACGCGAGGACCCCGACTGGGCGGCGGCGGCCGAGCGGCTGCCGGGGGCACTCCGGTTCGAGCGGTCGATGCTCCACCGGCTGGCCGACGGGGGCGACGCGACCCCGGCGGACTGGCGGCACGCCCTGGAGGCCGTGCCGACCAACCTCCAGCGGCTGTTCGTCAACGCCGCGCAGTCCTACGCGTTCAACCGGATCGTGAGCGAGCGGCTCCGGCGCGGGCTCCCGCTCGCGACGCCGGTCGAGGGCGACGTGGTCTGTTTCGCCGACGGCGACGCGCCCGAGGACCTGTACCGTCCGGACACCGACCGGACGCAGGCGGCGGCCGGCCGCCGGGTCGACGTGATGACGCGGCACTGCGACCGCGGTCGGGCGTTCGTGACCGCGCCGCTCGTCGGCGTCGACACCGAACTCGCCGGGGGCGAGCCCGGCGAGATCGAACGGGACGTCCTCGCGGACCTCGGACTCGCGCCCGCGGACTTCGACCTTCCGGGGGAGTTCCACTCGACGGGGACGCGCCGGGCGGTCCTGCTCCGAACGCGGGTCGGCGTCGGGACCGACCCCGCAGACGACGCCTACGACCTCTCCTTTGCCCTGCCGTCGGGGTCGTACGCGACGGTGTTGCTCCGGGAGTATCTGAAAGTCCCGCCGACGGAGCTGTAGGACGGATAGCCGCGCTTTTGTCCGCGCGCAGTCTGGGTGGGCTATGGACTGTCGGCGGTGCGGGAGCCCGCTCGAACGCCCCGGCGACTACTGTCTGGTCTGCAACGCCGGGAACTGCGACGCGGTCGTGGTCGTCTTCGAGCGCGACCGTGCGGAGTTGACGATGCTGGACGGCGACGACATCGTCGGTCGAACCGCGCTCACGACGGTCCCGGAGGACGACCCCGAGGCTCGGACGGTGGAACTCCGGAACTTCGCGGGCCGGGTCGCCGACGACATCCGGCGGAAGCGCCCCGAGACCGTCTTCGCGGCGGGCGACCGGGCGGTCCTGCGGGAGACCCGCGCGCAGCTTCACCACGAGTTCTACCGGATCGCCGCGGACGACCCCGTCGAGCGGGTGCTGGAGCGGCGCGGCGAGCGGTCCCTGGAGGTCGTCGAGACCGCACCGCGGGAGAAACTCGGCGGGTCGCACTCGACGCTCATCGGCGGGCGCTCCGGCCGGCAGGCTATCGGCGTCGTCGCCGATCACCCGCACGTGAAGAAGATCGTCCCCGGGCCGATCGACGCCGGCGGCACCGGCTCCCGGACGGGGCTCCGGGCGAAGGTGACCCGCGCCGGCGACAACGGCAACCTCCGGCTGTTGTTGCGGGACGGCTCCAGCGTCCAGGAGAACCGGGTGGTGACGACCGCGATGGACAGAGAGACCGGGGAGTTCGTCCGCGAGGACCTCAACGACGCGCTCGCCGAAGCGGAACTCCGCGAGGAGTGACGGCGCCGCTCAAGGGACGACTCTACCCTGGAGTTCATATACGATCCCGGGAGCAGCGAGCGTATGCGCTGACGACAGCCCCGCGCCGGGGAGCGGGTGTTCGGCACACCGGCGTGGGAGCGGCTGCGGGTGCCGACTGTTCGCTATCGCCCCCGGCCAGGTCGTTCTCACACCGTCCAGCAGTCGTTCCCCTATTCCAGCCGCCCCGACCGGATCGCGTCCTCGGCGGCGGCGAGTGCGGCCTCGGCGTCGAACTCCCGGACGAGCCGCTTCAATTCCGCTCGCGACGCCCCCGACAGGTCCCGGGCGTGGTCGGCGACCGTCGGCACCGCCCGGATGACGTTGTCGACGATCGGTACCGTCGCGACCTGCGCTGAGCGCGACAGCGGGTTCAGGTCGATCACGACCTCGGATGTCCCCATCGCGGCCAGCGCCGCCGCCCGGTCGCCGTCCTCTAAGGGCACGACGACGACGTCCGCGCTCCCGATGCCGTCGGCGTCGACTTTCGCGCGCTCGTGGTCGAGTCCCGGAATCCGCGCGTCGGCGTCGACTCCACGCACGGCGACGCCCGCCTCGTCGGCGCCGTGGTCTCGGAAGTGAGCGACGATCGCTCGCATCCGCTCGTCGGTCCGGTCGAAGAGGTTCACCTCGACGTCGGCGTCGACGGCGGCAGCGAGATCGACCGTCTCCCCGGGGACCAAGGCAGCCACGTTGCCGTTGACCGAGATCACGGGGCGGTCGGCCAAGCGGAGTAGCGCGGCGGCCGCCCGGGCGGCGTCGTCGGCCGAGGGGATGGTCCGTTCCCCGAGTAGGTAGTCGAACGCCTCGCCGCGACCCTCCGCGATGAGCCCCTGCCTGCTGGTGATCCCCCTGTCGACGCCCTCTGCGATCCGGTGGCGGGTAAGTAGCGACTGGTACCGGGGGTGACTCTCCGGCACGTCGAGCTCGCTCATACCCCGTACTCGGCGGGCGGCGGCAAAAGCCGGGCGGTTCGGCGCGGGGCCGCTATTCGTCGTCGCCCGCTCGAGTGTGTCGGCTCCCGCCGTCCCTCGCCCGGAGCGTCGCCCCGGCGGGGTGGACCCCACACGCCTCGGGGTCGTAGCCGGCGTCCGAGAGGGCGGTGCCGAACCCGAAGACGGTGTCGCCGAGCATCGCCATCGTGGCGTCGTCGCCGCCCTCACGAACGGACCCGATGGCGTCGGCGACGCGGTCGGTCAGCAGGTCCGCCTCGCGGGCGAACCGCCGGGAGAGCTCGACCAGCCGTGACGGCGTCGGCTCCCCGCGGAGGTCAGCAAGCGCGCGCTCCCCGGCGGCGGTCAGCCGGGTCGTGTCCCCCGAAAGCACGGCCTCGGTCGACACCGATCCGAACGTCACGTACTCGACGCGCGGTGCGGCCGGGATCCCGTCCAGCCGGCCGTGGTCGGGATCGCCGGGGTCGAGTCGGATCGGGAGCCCGCCGCGGGCCTGGGCGACGACGTCGCCGAGGCCGGTTCCCGCCTCGACCTCGGCACAGTGGGCGATCGAGACAAGGTCGTTCTCGCCGCGTCGGCGTTCGTACGCCGCGTTGATCCCGTAGGCTGCCCCGAGCGCGAGCGCGCCGGAGACCCCGAACCCGGCCCCCAGCGGCAGCGGCGTCTCCGCGGTCACGGCCGCGTCCGTGGCGTCGAGCGCGTCGCGAACGCCGGCGACGGCGTCGATCGCGACTGGGTCGCCGTTCAGCGTGACGAGCGCGGGATGGCCCCCGTGGCCGCCGCGTTCGACCCGCACGTCGACCCCGTGGGACAGCGTCACCCCGGCACCGCGCGACCCGGCGGCTGAGGGGTCTGCATCCGGGTGCGCGCTGAAAAAGCCCGTGAGATGCCCGGGAACGAACGCCGTCGCCTCGTCGGTCATCGGGTGTCGGTTGCGCGGGCGGGATTAAATCGGGCGCGGTTCGGGACGGGAGTGGCTAGAGGGAGCGCACGGCTCCGCGTCCGGTCGTCCCCAACGGCGAGGGCCGCCGTCGATCTCGCGGGAACTCGCTCGCAAATCGGAGATTTGCTCCCTGGCTCCCGCTCGAATCCCAGCGACCAGCCCTACGGGCTCAGTCGCTGCCGGTCTCGTGGGAACAACGGGAGAGCGAAGCTCTCCCCGGCTCCCGCTCGATCACAACGGCCTCGCCTCACGGCGAGAGCCGTTGTCGATCTCGCGGGAACAGCACGGCCTCCCGGATGTTCTCCAGTCCGAGCATCGTCATCACCAGCCGCTCGACGCCGAGACCCCACCCGGCGTGCGGCGGCATCCCGTACCGGAACATCTTGGTGTAGTACTCGAACTGGTCGGGGTCCAGCCCCTGCTGTTCGAAGCCCGCGACCAGGTGGTCGTAGCGGTGTTCGCGCTGACCGCCGGAGACGAGCTCCATCACCGGGTGCATCATATCGAACCCCGTCGAGAGCTGATCGTCGTCGTCGTGGTCCTTGATGTAGAACGGCTTGATCTCCGAGGGCCAGTCGGTGATGAAGTAGTGTGACCCGACGTCGTCGCCCAGGGCGCGCTCGCCCTCGGTCGGGAGGTCGTCGCCCCACACGAGTTGCTCGTCGAGGTCGCCCGTAGCGTTGATGCGCTCGATCGCCTCCTGGTAGGTGAGCCGGGGGAACGCCTCGTCGGGCGCCGCGAAGGACTCGGCGAGTCCGAGCAGTTCGAGTTCGTCCGCGCAGTTGGCCGCGACGCCCTCGTAGGCGCTTTTGACCACGTGTTCGCAGGCGTCCATCGCCTCCGTGTGGTCGAAAAAGGCCGACTCGAAGTCGATCATCGTCGCCTCGTTGAGGTGGCGGGGAGTGTTGTGTTCCTCGGCGCGGAAGATCGGGCCGATCTCGAAGACGCGCTCCAGTCCGGAGCCGACCATCAGCTGCTTGAACAGCTGCGGTGACTGGTTCATGAACGCCTCCTCGCCGAAGTACGTGATCGGGAACAGCTCGGTGCCGCCCTCGGTGCCGGTGGCGACGATCTTCGGCGTGTTGATCTCCGTACAGCCGAGGTCGCGGAACGCCTCGCGGACCGACCGGAGGACCTCCGCGCGGATCTCGAAGATGGCTTTCACTTCGGGCTTCCGGAGATCCAGCGTGCGGTTGTCGAGCCGCGTCGACAGTTCGGCGTCGACCTTCCCGGAGGGATCGAGCGGGAGTTCGGTGTCGGAGTCGGCGAGCACCTCGACGGAGTCGGGGGTGATCTCGACACCGGTAGGGGCACGCGACTCCTCCTCGGCGTCGCCGGTGACGGTCACGACGCTCTCGCGGGCGACGCCCAGGCCGGTCTCGACGAGTTCCTCGTCCATCTCGTCTTTCTCGAATTTGATCTGGATCCTTCCGGAGCCGTCGCGCAGGATCAGGAAGGCGATGCCGCCGAGGTCGCGGATCTCGTGGACCCACCCGGCGACGGTGACCGTCTCGCCGGGTTCGACGTCCGCAGTATGGGTTCTGTCGTTCATACAGGCCGTTCCGGCCGCCCGATGTTAAAAGCGAGCGGTTCGGGGCCGATGGTTCGAACACCGGACCGGGGTGAGTTCGGCACGACGGGGTGGGCCGACGCGGCCGACGGCTACTCCGCGACGGTCTCGGCGTGGGCGTCGTTGACGCCTTCGACGGTCTCCCGGACGGCGTCGACGCCCTCGTCGTGGAGGAGGTCGCCGACGACGACGGTGTCGGCGTGTTTCCCCATCTCGTAGGCGGCGTCGTAGTCGCCGATCCCGCCGCCGTAGAACAGCGTCGACTCCCGGAGGGCGTCCTGTGCGGCGGCCACCTTCTCGGGGTCGCCGAACGTCCCGGAGTACTCGATGTAGACGATCTCCTGGCCGAACATCCGTTCGGCGACCGCGGCGAAGGAGGCGACGTCGTCGGCGGCCTGTTCGGTGTCGGCCTCGGTGAGTTCCGCCACGGAGGCGTCGGGGTTCAGGACGATGTACGCCTCCGTCGTCGTTCGGTCCCAGTCGAGCGGGCCGTCGATCCGGACCCACTCCTTGTGGGCGCCGGTGACCCAAAACGAGGAGTCGGCGTTGAACACCGTCGGCACGAGGTAGCCGTCGAGGTCGTCGGACTCGATGACGACGCCCGGGTTCGACGGCTCCTGGTACAGCGGGACGTCGTACCGGGAACAGGCCTCGACGACCCGCTGCATCTTGTCGGTGGTGACGTCGAGGGTGCCCCCGATCTCGATCGCGTCGGTCCCCGTCCGGCAGACGTCGCTGAACGTCTCGCCGTCAACGAGGTCTTTGTCGGGATCCACCTTCAGCACGTGGTCCCAGTCCGTCCAAGGCCCGGTCATTGCCCCTACCTCTCCCGGGCAACACTAAAAATGGCGCGGAAGGGGCGTGCGGGGACGATCCGGGCGGGGATTACGCGGCGCTGTTGTCGTGATCGTCGTCCGCAGCGCCGGCGTCGTCGGCGTCCTCGGCTGTGTGCTTCTCGTCGACAGTGATGCTGACGGGTGCCTCGTCGCCGCCTGACGCCGCCTCGTCGTCGCCGCCGAGGCGGTTGTCCAGGTTGAACACGGTGTTCAGTTCCGACTGGACCTGCTCGGCCACGTTCCGCACCAGATCGCTCGGCGCGATGGCGGTGTACTCGTAGGGGTTGTTCCCCGCGCCGTCGTGCTCGCGCTTCCGGCGCGTGACGGTCCCCTCGTCGTGGAGGTCCGCGAGCGCCTCGCGGACGGTGCTGGGGTACAGTCCCGTGCCGTTGGCGACCTCCTCGCTGGTCGAACCCGGCTGCTGCCGCAGGTAGACGTAGATCCGGGCACGTGTCTCGGTGTCGAGCAGCCACGCCAGCAGGTCCACGAGTCCCTCGTCGAACTCCGAGACCGCCCTGTCGGCCTCGCGTTCCAGCCGCTCGCGGGCGCCGACGCCGGACTCGCCGTCCTCGCTACTCACGTCGATGCCGATCCCCTCGTCGGCCCCGGTATCGTCCGTCCGTTCCGCGTCGTGGTCGTCCGCTGGCTCATCTGTCGTCATCGTGTTCTATCACGAAGGTCAAAACTCGCCGGGCAAAAGCCTTTCTCGATCGGACGGGCGCCGGGGCCGCCTCCGGGAGAGTGGCGGCACAGACGACAGACGGGGGCTCCGCTCAGTCGATACAGAGCGACTCACACAGCGCGTCGAACCCCTCCTCGCGGTGGATGCGGCGTTGCCTGACCGCGCCGCTTTCGGCCGCAAGCAGCCGCGTGAGCCCGTCGACGCCCAGCCGGTCGGTCTCGGCGGCGACGAACTCCTCGACGGTCACCGTGTCCGCGGCGTCGGGGGTAGTGAACTCGGCGTCGCGGCCGTAGCGCATCGCCCGCCACTTGTTGGCGTCGAGGAACTCCCGGCGGAGCGTCGTCGGCGACTCGCCGTCCTCGTACCGGGCCGCGAGGTCCTCGACCAAGGCGTGGACGTACTCCACGAACGCGATTGTCCGCTCGGGGTCGGTCTGGACGTCGGGCGTCCGTACCTCCACGGTCCCGTGGCCGGTGTGCGGCCTGACGTCGTACCAGAGTTCGCCGCGATCCTCGATCGATCCACGTTCCACCATCAGCCGCTCGAAGCGGTCGTATGCCGCGTAATCCTCGAACCGGGTCGGCATCCCGGTGTTGGGCAGCGCCTCGAAGATCTTCGCCCGCGCGGAGGCCAGCCCGGTGTCGAAGCCGCACCAAAAGGGGGAGTTGGCCGAAAGCGCCAGCAGCGGCGGGAGATACCACCGGAGCTCGTTTGCGATCCAGGTGGCCTTGTCGGGGTCGTCGACGCCGACGTGGACGTGGAGCCCCGAGGTGGTGTTGCGGTGCTGGGGGTATTGGATCCGTTCGAGTTGGGACTGGTACCGCGGCTTGGTGGCGTGGTCGAGCTCGCGCCACTTCGCGGTCGGGTGCAGCCCCGCGGCGGCGATCCGGTAGCCGTGGTCGGCGGCGTGGTCGACCAGCGCCTCGCGGACCTCACGGACGGCCCCGTCGACCGAACTCACGTCCTCGATTGTCGGCGTCTGCGTCTCGATCGTGAACTGGAACAGCTCGTGGTCGATCCGATCCGCCAGGATCCCGGTTGGCGGGTGGTCGTAGACGAGATCCTGGATCCCCGACGTCGGGCGCGCGTGCTGGTCGACGATGTAGAACTCCTCCTCGACGCCGAGCGTGCCCATCCGGTCGAAGGCGTCCGCCGACCCTAGCTCCATCGACCCGTCGTTTGCGGCGGCCGATTAAATATGGTGTGGGCCGCGGCGAAGCGTTCGCAAAACCGGGGGCAGGCCGTCGAAGCGGGGCGTGACGACGCCACACCGACCGGTGCGAACACTACGACCGCCCGTCGTCGGCCCGCGGCTCGGCGACGACCGCGAGGTGATCGTCGTGGAACCGGTCCAACCGCCGGGTGTCAGTGATCGCATAGCCCTCACGGAGGTCGTCGAGGACGTCCGAAAAGACGTCGTCCGGGTCTTCGAGGACGTCCTCGCTTCTGGCCTTGATCGCGGCCACCAGCCGGCCGTCGGGCGCGAGGAAGCGGCGGTTCCGGAGGGCGACGGTAGCCTGCCCGCGGGTCGCGACGTCCTGGACGACGTACTCGAGCCCGGCCTCGACGACGTGGGCGTAGGTCTCGGGCGCCCGGGCGTCCTTCAGGAGCGGAAAGAGGTTCGGGCGGGCGTCGGCGACGGCAAGGAGGTCCCGAGTCGGCCGCGGCGCGAACTCGACGGCGTAGGTCGGCCCCGCGAAGTCCGCGACGTGGGAGACCGTGGTTCCGGAGGCCGCACCCAGATAGAGGACGCCGTCGTCGCCCGCGAACCCCAGGTTCAACTCCAGTTCCAGCATCGCGCCGAGCTTCGACCGGCCGGCGTCCCACGCCCGCCAACCCTCCTCGTCCTGTGGCTCGCCGTACACGGGCTCGCCCCGCGTCGCGAGCCGCTCGCGGCCGTCGAACCGCCGCCGCTGGATCCCCGGCGGGAGGTCTGTGCTCATTCTCCGACCTCCCGGTCGCGGATTGTCGCCATCCGGTCCGCGAGGTCGTCGTGGACCGACTGTCGGAACTCGCCGGCGTAGTGATCGATCCGGGCGGCGATCGCGAGCTTCCCCGCGAGGGCCCGCGCGGCCGATCCCCGGTTGTCGGGGTGGGTGCCGCGGACGTGCTCGTGGGTGAAGATGACGCCGTGTTTCGGCGACGAGCCGCGACCGCGAAGGTGCGCAAACAGCGCGTCCTCCGCGCCGAGCACCTGCACGGTCCCCGCGGGCTTTTTCGCCAGCGACTCCAAGCCGCCGGCCAGCGAGAGCAGCCGCGCCGCAAGCACTGGGCCGGCCATCTCCGCGAGGTTCGGCGCGACCGCGGGGGCCTGCGACTCGACGAACGACCGCAACTCGGCGCGTTCGGCGTCGAGGTCGACGGCGCGCTCGGCGAGGGAAACAACCCGCTCCTCGGCGGGCGTCTCGGGCGTCCACGCGGCGACCGCGCGGGCGCCGTCGACGCCGCCGGGGATGTCGGGGGCGCGGCCCTCCCCCTCGGATCGGCTGTCGGCCAGCGACCCCGCCCACTCGACGACGCGTTCGGCGATCTCGTTTGCGGTGCGTTCGGCGTCGTCCATAGCCGCAATAGTATACTGTAATTGTTGTTCGGTTGCCGTTTCTCGTTCTTGTACGGCCTCCCGTGTGGCTCGGACGGTCGCGTCGTGGAGGGCGTCGTAATACTCGTCTTCGTCCTCTACGAATCCTGCGCGGACCGCTTCGGCCGGCCAATTCTGCGGCTGTTCGGCCGTTCGCTCGGTTATTGCTGTCGCCGCCGATTCGGCGTCGTTGGGATCTCCATATCGAAACCACCCGGAATCTCCGGGATTTTGGCCGCTCATATGGGTGCTTGAGTACGGACTGGTATATGTATTCTCGAAAGGGCGGAACGCAGGTTCCCGGGGGTCGAGGGGACGACCGAGAGGCGCTGCGTCCGCAGTACGGCTACACGAGGGGGATGTGCGTCCGGACCGTTCACACCGGTATCCCGAGGGGATCGGGTTCGGCGATCTGTGCCGGGCGCGTCGCGGAGCGCGGCGTCCCGCGTCCCCCGTTTCCGAGCCGCGCGCACGCGCGCGACGGGTTCAACCCTGTCCGGCACTGACATCGAGTATGGATAGTTCCCGGAATGGAGACGGGCGGATGCCGCCTGAGTACGACACGGTCGAGGTGTCCGTACTGATCATCGGCGCCGGCGCCGCCGGTGCGCGCGCGGCGATCGAACTCGCAGAGCGGGGGGTCGACGACGTCCTGGTACTCGGGAAGCGGGGCCACGGCGACGCCCACACCACTTGGGCGCGCGGCGGGATCAACGGGGCGCTCGGAACCCGCGACCCGGAGGACGACTGGACGATCCACGCCGCGGACACCCTGAAGGAGGGGCACTTCCTCAACGACCCTGCGAAGGTCGAGACGGTGACCGAACAGATGCCCGAGCGTCTCAGGGAACTCGACGAGTGGGGGATGGACTACTCCCGCACCGACGACGGCGGGATCGATCAACGGTACTTCGGCGCGCAGTCGTACCGCCGGACGGCGTTCGCCGGCGACCACACCGGCGAATCGATGCTCGACACGTTGGTCGGCCGGGCTCGGGACCTCGGCGTTCCCCACCGGGAGAACGTGATGATCACGAAGCTCGCCGCCGACGGCGACCGCGTGTACGGGGCTGTCGGGTTCGATATGGACACCGGCGAGTTCGTGGTGTTCAACGCCGGAGCGGTCGTGCTCGCGGCCGGCGGCTACGCGGCGATCTACGACCGCCACACGTCGCGCGAGGACGAGAACAACGGCGACGGCCCGGCCCTGGCGTACGACGCCGGGGCGTCGTTGATGGACATGGAGTTCGTCCAGTTCCACCCGACGGGGATGGCCGTCGACGGGAGCGACCCCGAGTGGGCGCCGTGGAGCGGCCGGCTGGTCACCGAGGCCGTCCGCGGGGAGGGGGGCCGCCTCTACAACACCGATGGCGAGCGGTTCATGCGGCGGTACTCGCCCGACCAGATGGAGTTGGACGCCCGGGACGTGGTCGCACGCGCCATCGCACAGGAAGTCTCCGAGGGCCGAGGGACCGAGAACGGCGGCGTGTACCTCGACGTCTCCCACCGCGACGCCGGATTCATCCGGGAACGGCTCCCGCGGATGTACGAGCGGTTCCAGGATCTCGGGGTCGATATGGCCGAAGAGCCGGTCGAAGTCGCGCCGACTGCCCACTACGGAATGGGGGGAGTGGCCGTCGACGGCCACGGGGAGACCGACGTCACGGACCTCTTTGCGATCGGGGAGACGATGGCGGGCGTCCACGGCGCAAACCGGCTCGGCGGCAACTCGCTGGCCGAAACCGTCGCCTACGGCGTCGTCGCCGGGCGCCGGGTCGCCGACCGGATCGAGGGACCCGGCACGATGCCGGAACGGGTGGTTACAGGCCTCGTCGAGCCGCACCTCTCGGAGTTGGCCGCACTCGCAAACGCCGACGGGACGTACGACGTGGACGCCCTCATCGCGGAACTCCGGGAGTGTCTGTGGACGCACGCCGGGATCCGTCGGGACGAGGCGACGCTGTCGTCGGGTCTCGACGCCGTCGACCGGATCCGGGGGAAGGCGGCTGACGTGGCCGTCGGCCCGGTCACGAGCCGGTCGTTCGAATACGCGATCGACCTCGGAGTTATGATGACGAGCGCGGAGGCCGTGCTGCGCGGTGCCCTCGAGCGAACCGAATCCCGCGGGGCACACTACCGGACCGACTACCCCGACTCCGACCCCACGTGGCAGCACAACATCCACTACAGGCGGGCCGACATCGGCGGGATGGCGACGGACACCCAACCGGTCGCGACCCCGAGCGAGGCCGTGCAGGCGGCACTGGACGCCGGCCACGAGCTGGACTACCACCAGCTGGAGTAGCCCTCGGGCCCGGGATCGAGTCGTCCTGCGGAGCGTCAGCTACTATGTGGTTCGGCCCTGTTTATCCGTATGGGTATCCTCGTGGCAGTGAGCGACGACGACCGGTATCGGGCGGTGCTCGACGTTGCGGTGGAGTTAGCTTCCGGACTCGGGCAGAAGCTATACGTGACGCACCTCGTCCGGGATGCAGAGGCGTCCGCGGAGGAGCGCACGTTTCGGGACGAGATCCGGACGTATCTCTCTGACACCGCCGTCCCGGTCGAGATCAACCTGGAGTACCTCGATCGGGGGAGCTTCCGATCGGGCACGGCGGTCGGGAAACAGCTCGGCGATTTCACGACGGACGTCGGCGTCGACCACATCGTGCTCGGCCACCGCTCGAAGGACCGGCTGTCGGCGATCCGTGAGGGTCACACGGGATTCGTCGTCGCAGAGGAGGCGGCGGTCCCGGTGACCATCGTTCCCGAGGCGGTCACGTCGTGACCGGGTCGGCCGCCGCGACCCCACAGCCGCCCGGGACTGTGGGCTGCGAGCTGCCGCGGACGCCGGCAGGGAGCGTTCCTCGGAGACGGAGAACACGCACGGATGCGTGACGCGATCGTCGGCCAGAACACAGAGTATAATCCGGTTCGCGGTGACGCGGTCGTATGAGCACGCCCCCGAGGGATACCCCCAGTTCGAGTGAGCACAGACGGGGGGCACGTGGATGCCGCCGACAGCGGTGTCGGTGGGGCCCTGCGCGCCATCGCCCGACGCGACGGAGTCGGTGTGATCCCGCGTGATTCCCGAGCTGTTCGTCGAGTGGTTCGGGACAAACCCGGTCGTCCACGGCCTGGTGGGCGGGCTGGTGATCGCGGGGATGAACCTCCTCGGCGCGTCGCTGATCTTCGTGTGGCGCGACCCCTCGGAGCGGGCGCTCGACGGCACGCTGGGCTTCGCGGCCGGGGTGATGCTCGCGGCGGCGTTCACGAGCCTCATCGTCCCGGGGATCGAGAACTACTCCGGCGGCAACCCGATCCCGGTACTCGTCGGGGTGTTGCTCGGCGCGGCCGCGCTGGACCGCTCCGACGGCCTGGTTCCACACGCCCACTACCTCCTGACGGGACAGCGCCGGCCGGACGCCGCCGACCCCGACGCGGACCTCTCGGTCACCGACGAGCGGCTCACCCCGGTGGTGCTTTTCATCCTCGCGATCACCCTCCACAACGTCCCCGAGGGGCTGGCCGTCGGCGTCGGGTTCGGGACCGGCGACGTCGCGGGCGCGATCCCGCTGATGCTCGCGATCGGGATCCAGAACGTCCCCGAGGGGCTTGCGGTCTCGGTGGCCGCGGTCAACGCGGGGCTCGACCGCCGAGCGTACGCCGTCCTCACCGGGATCCGGTCCGGGGTGGTGGAGATCCCGGTGGCGGTGCTCGGCGCGTACGCGGTCGGCGCCGTGTCAGCACTTTTACCCTACGCGATGGGCTTTGCCGCGGGGGCGATGCTGTTCGTCATCAGCGACGAGATCATCCCGGAGACCCACGCGGGCGGCCACGAGCGGATCGCCACGCTCGGGACGATCGTCGGCGTCGTGGTAATGCTGTACCTGGACATCTCCCTGGGGTAACGGACGGGTCGGCGCCCGTCAGATCGGGCTGAGCCCGACCGCGCCGAGCCCCCAGAGCACGACGCTGACGGCCGGAGCGACGAGCACGAGCCGCCAGGCGGCCGACAGCAGCACCCGTCCCGCCGGGATCCCCAGGGCGTCGGCGCGGCCGCGCGCTGGACCCGGCGAGGGTTCGGAGCGTCGCCCTCGGGCCTACGCGTCCGACTCGGAGTCGACGGGGATCGCCACGCCACCCTCGTCGTCGCGGACTGGACGCCCGCCGTCAGGGAGCGGGGTGACCGACGAGACGTCGCCCTTCGCAGCGTCGACGGCGCTGCCCGCGAGGTAGCCGACGGCGCCACCGAGCCCCGCCGACAGGCCGGTCGCGAACGGGCCCACGCGGGCCCCGGCACTGGCGCCCACTTGGCTCCCGACCGCCGCACCGGCCTTCGCGTACTTGTTCCGCTTTTTCGATTTTCGACACGGACAGAGTCCAGGCATCGTGCGTCGAAACAGGGGCTGGATCCATTTGTATGCCGCGGGCCCGATGCCGGGTGCGGGAGCGCGGGGACCGGCGGAGCATTAAGCGTTAACTGTGTCCACGACTATGTGTGTCACAGACACGCTATGTGTCACTTCAACGTCCGACCGCGCGACACGGCTGAAGAGGAACCGGAAGAACACGAGGAGCCCGCCGACCCCGGCTTCGAGGAGATGGAGGAGGCCGAGGACGTCCGGATCGTCACCGACGGCGGCGACGAGTGAGCCGGACGGCAGACGACGACTTTTTTCCGACGCGACGGAAGACGACGAGCCACGGGTCGAGTGGCCGGGCTGTCGCGGCTCGGTACACCCGCCGACGACCTCGACGCGCCCGGCGGTGCGGACTGCCGTCCCGAGTATCGGAAGCGCCAGCAAGCCGGCGAACGTGATGAGCACGCGGGTCGGGATGGACTGTGCGTCGATGGCGTGACGGATGTGGTGGACGTGATAGAGCTGCAAGCGCATACCTCCGTTTTCAGGCGGAGGTCGAGCGACACTACTATGACTGTGGATCGGGTTCGCAGGGATGCTACGGAATCGGTGAGAGGCCGTCCCCGAACCACAAGGGGTGGCGAACCGGCGGTGGTTCGCACGGCAATGACACGGATTCCGACGGGGCCTCATCGGCCGGGCCACAGCCCTACGAGGGAGACAAACGAGAGTTCCCCCGGTGTGTCGCCGGTTCCCTCCGAGTGCAGGTTGGAACCGAAGGGCGACGACCGCCCGAATCCGATGGTCGGATTCCTCCGCGTTTACACGGAGGAGGTCAGTCCGGATCATCGTCGGACCCACGAGCCGGGAGCGCCGAGCGGCGGCGTCGCCGTTTTAGGCTTCCCTAAACCCACGCGTGGATCGTGTGGAGGGGTCCACAAGGCGCTTGATCCGAACCTGTTCGTGTTGCGGGGCGTAGCGTTCGATCCGCCGGAACGTGGGGGTTTGGACGGCCCGACTGTGCCCTGTGTGCTTCGAGCCACGGTCGGTGCGCTCGCTGCACTCCCTGTTTCGACTCCCGCGACGGTGTACACTCGGCCCTCGCTGTCGTTCGGGCAGCCGAGTGGGCCCTGTGGGGTTCGAACCCACGACCACCCGGTTATGAGCCGAGCGCTCTGACCGGACTGAGCTAAGGGCCCGACAGGAACTCGTACCCGAGACTCCCTCTTAGACGTTGTCGTTGCGTCCGGGATGGGACGCTCGGGTGTCGCAACTCGCGGTCTGTCGCCGAAAACCCGACGCCGTCGCCAGGGCTCGAACCTGGGACCACCTCGTTAACAGCGAGGTGCTCTACCACCTGAGCTACGACGGCCTGCCTACACGCAAAGGTAGACCGAGGCGGTGTGATATGGCTTTCGTTTTTCCACCGATCGCCCCGGAATCGACCGACGTAGCGCACCTCCGGCGGCCGACGTCCGCAGGTCGCGGCGGACCGACACTCTTTCGCCGCGGCCCCGTGAAGTCGTGGCAACGATGGCCGACGCCGAGGCGTACGGACATGTGATCGAGGCGATCCGCCGGCGCGTCACCCCCGACGGGACCGAGCGGGCGGCGATGCGCGACGCCGTGGCCCGGCTCTCCGAGCGCATCGAGTCGGAGGTGGCGGAACTCCCGGTCGACGCCGACGTCGTTCAGGTGGGGTCGACCGCCCGCGGGACGTGGCTCGCCGGCGACCGCGACATCGACCTCTTCGTCCGGTTCCCGCCGGATCTCGACCGCGAACTGCTGGAACGCTACGGGCTGGCGGTCGGGAACGCGGTGCTGCCCGACGGTCACGAGGAGTACGCCGAACACCCGTACGTCACCGGCGAGTTTGAGGGGTTCGACGTGGACCTCGTCCCGTGTTACGCGGTCGAGGACGCCGCCGCCCCACAGTCGGCGGTCGACCGGACGCCGCACCACAACGCCTACCTTCGAGCGCGGCTCGACGACGACGTCGCCGGCGAGGTCCGGGTGTTCAAGCAGTTCCTCAAGGGGATCGGCGCCTACGGCAGCGACCTCCGAACCCGCGGCTTTTCGGGGTATCTCTCTGAGCTGCTCGTCCTCGAATACGGCGACGTCGAGTCGCTGCTTTCGGCGGCCGCGGGGTGGCAGCCGCCGGTGACCTTCGACCCCGCAGATCACGCGACGGAGTCCCACGACGACCCGCTGGTGATGGTAGACCCCACGGACCCGGCGCGGAACGTTGCGGCGGTATGTTCGGCGGCGAACGTCGCGCGGCTCCAGCACTACGCCCGGGCGTTCCTCAACGACCCCCGGACGGCGGTGTTCGAGCCCCGGGAGCCCGACCCACTGGACGCCGCGGCGGTCCGGAGCCACGTCAACCGTCGCGGCACGTCGCCGGTCGCGGTCGTCTTCGACGCCCCCGACATCGTCGACGACCAGCTGTTCCCCCAACTCCGGAAGTCGCTGTCGGGCGTCCGCGACGAACTCGACCGCCGCGGGTTCGGGCCGATCCGCGCGACGACCTTCGCCGACGACCGGGCGGTGCTGTTCGTGGAACTCGCCCACCGGCGGCTCCCGCGGATCGAGCGCCACGAGGGGCCGCCGGTTCACGTTCGGGAGCACGCCGAAGGGTTCTACGGGACGTACGCCGGCAGCAACGCTGCTGATGACGGTGATGCGGACAGCGACCGCGACGCCGGCGACGGGGGCGACGCCAGCCCGATAACCTACGGCCCGTTCGTCGACGGCGACCGGTACGTGGTCGAACGGGAGCGTGGCTTCGCCGACGCCGCCGCGTTCCTCCGCTCGGAGGAACTGTTCGGCGTCGGGCTCGGCGCCCGGGTCGAAACGCAACTGCAGGAGGGATACGAGGTCCTCGTCGGGGAGGCGGTCGCCGAACTCGCCCCCGAGTTCGGGCGGCCGCTGGCCGACTACTTCGACCCGCGACCCTGAAAACGGCCGCGTCGGCACTTTTGCCTCGGGTCGCGCGTCGGTCGCCGTTCGCGAGGGCTACCCGTCGAGGCCGTGGATCCCGCGGAGGTCCGCGACTAGCTTCCGGGACTCCTCGTCGGGGTCGCCGTCCGGTTCCACCGGCGGCCGGCCGTCGAAGGTCTCGTGGACCATCGCGACGCCCTCCGAGAGGGTGTCGAGCCCGTAGCCGCCTTCGAGGACGAACGCCAGCCCCGCGTCGACGTCGGTCGCGAGCGAGCGGACCCGGTCGGTCAGCAGGGCGTACCCCTCCGTCGAGACGCGCATCCGGGAGATGGGATCGTGGCGGTGGGCGTCGAACCCCGCGCTGACGACGACGAGGTCGGGATCGTACCGCTCGGTCGCCGGCCGGAGCAGCTCCTCGACCACGAGCAGGAACTCCGGGTCGCCGGCCCCGGACGGGAGCGGGACGTTCAGCGTCGTCCCCGCGCCGTCGCCGGCGCCCGTCTCGTCGGCCGCGCCGGTGCCGGGGTACAGGCCCTTCTCGTGGGTCGACGCGTAGAACACGTCCCCCTCGTCGTAGAAGATGTCCTGCGTCCCGTTCCCGTGGTGGACGTCCCAATCGAAGATCAGCGCCCGGTCGACGTCGAACGCGGCGTCGTCGAGGACCGACTGGACCGCAACGGCAGCATTATTGACGAAACAAAACCCCATCGCGTCGTCTTCGACGGCGTGGTGGCCCGGCGGTCGACCGATCGAGAAGGGCGTCTCGCGGCCGTCGGCACCGGCGGCGGCCTCCCGGGCGGCCCACTCCGCGAGGCCGGCCGAGGCGCGCGCGGCGCCCCAGGTGTCCGCCGACGCGACCGTGTCGGGGTCCCAGTTGCCGCCGCCCGCGGCGCAAAAGGAGCTGATCTCCGCGACGTAGTCGGGGTCGTGGACGGCCGTCACAGCCGACTCCGTCACCGGGTCGGCCTCGACGTAGGAGACGCCGTGGCGCTTCGCGAGCGCCCGCTTGATCGCGCGGATCCGGTCGGCGGTCTCGGGGTGCCGCTTGCCGGTGTCGTGCGCGAGGCAGGTCTCGCTGTGGCCGAACCGCATCCTACTCGAAGAGCGCGAAGTACGTCTCGATGTCCTCGGCCTGGATCGTCCGCCGGTCGGCGTGCCGCGCCAGCGTCGCGGCCGCGCTTGCGACGTTGTCGGCGTAGTCCTCGAGGATGTCCGCGAGGGCGATCCGGGCATCCATCGAGACGCGGAACCGGTCGTCGATCCGGAGGCGGGCGATGCGGTCGATCGGTGCGATCGGGAGTTCGAGCTCGCGGCGGCTCACGACCTGCTGGACGCCGAAGTCCTGTGCCATCAGCGTCTTCCGTCCGTCGTCGCCGGCGTGGTCGGCCGCGTCGACGGCGAGCGCCGCCCCGTGGGCTTGGACCCGACGGGCGAGCTCCTCGGCGGCCCCGGAGCTGACCCGGAGGTCGCCGGCCTGCCGTCGGATGATGGTGTCCACGGGCGCGAACGGCAGCTCGACACTCATTACCTACACAAACCGTCCGACCGGGGTATAACCCTTTCCGTGACGGCACTCCCGGGACCGTCGGACGGCATCGAGGGGAGTCTCGAAAGGATCCCCGCCCCGGCGGCGTTCGCGGGCGGCCGAGCAGCAGCGGCAGCGCCGCTCGGGCCACGACAACGTATTTGATTCGGTCGACTGACTGGCACAGTATGTCACCCGACTCGTCCACCCAGCGAGAGGAGTGTCCGGTCACGAACGACGATCTTGACTTGGCTGATGCTGTGCTTGATACACTTGAAATAGCATCGTGGAGTTGTTCTCGCCCGGCCTGGGAGCCCGAGAAGACGGGATCAAGCCGGTGTATCCGGCATACTGAGACAGCCGAGAAACCCTTGGACGAGCTTGTGGATGAAATAAACGATGGAGATTTACACGGCGCGATTGCGTCCAAGACTGTCCTCAGCTCCCTGGAACTCCCTTCTAGTCCCGGATTCGTCGGTGCCGACCTCTCGGGAGCGGCCTTAGTCAAAGTCGACCTCTCGGGAGCGGCCTTAGTCGAAGCCGACCTCTCGGGAGCGGATCTGTGGGGGGTCGACCTTTCGGGAGCGACCCTGGCCGACGCTGACCTCTCGGCGGCGGACCTGCGGAAAGCCGACCTCCCGGTAGCGAACCTGAGGGGTGCCGACCTCTCGGAGGCGGACCTACGCTACGCCGACCTCTCAGAGAAGGATCTGTCCGGGGTCACTCTCTCTCAAGCAGACATACGGGGAACCACGTTGGAAGGTCTGAGTGCGAATCAGGGAACAACAGTCGGGAAGATGTGTCCCGATCCGGCGAGCCCGGCTGAATATGATGCGTTGGCACAGGCGTACCACGATCTCAAGGAGGCGCTCAGTGACGAGGGGCTCAGCCAGCGAGCGCGCCGAGCGCGGGGACTGGAGCGGCAGGCACGGACCGCGGAGGCGTGGGCCCGATTCAAAACCAATGCCGTACTCAGGCGCGTCAATTGCGGACCCTGAGTGGATGGCGCCGATTGCTGAAGATGGCCGTATCCCGGGCGCGAAATTCGCACGCAGTTCCTGACGGCTGTGGGTGGGTGGCTCTCTCGCGGCCTGACGGGCTACGGTACTCGGCCGCTGTTCGTGCTTCTGTGGTCGGCAGCGATCGTCCTGGGAACGACCGCCCTGTTCGGACTCGGTCCGGAACCCCCCGAGGGGTGGCGGGGAGGGCCACTGTACTACTCGGTCGTGACGTTCGTGACGGCGCCGCCCCACCCGCCGAGGCAAGTGGGGGCTGTCACACGAGCAGCCGTCTTGATCGAGACGTATCTCGGGACGGCGTTGATCGTGCTGTTGGGCTACGTCCTCGGAACGCGCGAGCGGGTGTAAGTCACTCCGTCGGTGCTGCGTCTGCCGCAGCCACGTCTCCCGGCGTGGTCGGCGCTCGCCCACGCGGTCGCGGGTCCGCCGTCCCCGGAGCGGATATAGACGAACCGCATAACCCCGCCACTCGCGCGTGCAAGCTCAAGAGGGGATACCACCCCCGTCCGCGCCCGTCGGGCAGCCCTCCGTAGAGTCACCCGGACGCCTTCGGCCGGACGTGGCGGCGCAGATCCCGGAGCATCACCAGCGCGGTCGCCCCGAGCACCGCGGTTGCGAACGCCGTCCACGCCGGGACGTACGCGCTCCACCCGGGAACGTGTTTGACCGGCACCGACGCGAGCGGCCACACCAGATGCGGCGGGAAACTGCCGTACAGCAGGTGCGCGTGCCAGTCTCCTGCGGGATGGAGCACCACGCCGACGCCGAAGGCGGCGGCGGCGCGCACCCGGCCGGTCCGCCACCCGTACGCGAGAACGACGGCGACGAGCGGGAGGGCGACCGGGAGCGAGTGAACGCCGACGCGGCCGTTCGGCAGGAGGAACATGGAGTGGGCCAGCGGTTTGTCCACGAGGTCCGGAAACACGCCGCCGAGCGTCGCCGCGCCGACGACCCGCCGCGACGGGAGTCGCCGGTCGCGACTCGCGACGTAGACGGCGACCGGGACGAGCGCTGCGAGCACGTGAGACAACGGGGACATACCGGGCCGTACGGGCGGGCCGAACGGAAAGCCACCGGACGGTTCGAACCGTGTTTGAGTAATGCCGTCGGGGCGTCGGACCGGACGGGGGATCGTGAGAGGTGGGGTCCGGTGGCCGCGGGTGTCGTAGCGACGGTCCCCCGCGTCGCCGGCGCTACTCGGTCCGGTCGACCTCTACGGCGGTGATGGTGCCGTCGGCCACGGGGCCCGTGACGGTCACCTTCTCGCCGAGCCGGAGTGACTCGTCGGTCTCGACGCTCCGGGTCTCGGTGCCGTCGTCGAGCACGACCGGGCTCCCGGCCTGTACGACGGTCCCGGTGAACGTCTCGGTGCCGCCCTCGGCGTCCTCGCTCGGGGGTTCGGTCACCGCGGCGGTCGCCGACCCGCCGGCCCCGGCGTCGCCGCTCGGCGGCGAGGACGCGCCGGATCCCGTGTCGGCGTCGGTCGCCCCGTCGCCGCTGAACGCGCCGAGTCCGGTCGACTGTCCGGGCCCGCCGGTCGACTGCGCGGCCCCGGCGCCGGTGTCGGTGGCGTCCTCGGGGGCGTCGTCCATCACGGTGACCGTCGACTGCCACCCAGCGGAGGCTTCGAGGTCGTCCTGCCACCCGTCCTGGATCTCCACGTCGGTGACCGCGACGTAATCCGCGAGGTCGACGTCGAGGTCGGCCTTCTCGCCCCACAGCGCCACCCGGATGTCGCCGGTTTCGTCTTTGATCCGGACGTTCCGGACCTGTCCCTCCGAGCCGTCGTCGCGGTCGAACGTTCGCTTGGGGTCGGTCTCGATCACGCCGCCGGCGATGTCGGCGGTCTCGCCGAGCTCCAACTCGCCGATGTCGGTCGTGTCGGGGACGTACTCGACGTCCTCGTCGATCTCCTCGACGGTGCCGCGGTCGCCCACGTGGAGTTCGAGGGTGCCGTCCCGCTCGCGGACGTAGCCGTCGACGATCTCGACGGTCTCGCCCGCCGCGAACTCGGTCGCCAGACCGGCCTTCCCGTCCCAGAGTGTGACCCGGATCCGGCCGGTGGGGTCGCCGAGCGTGAGGTTCGAGACGCGGCCCTCCGAGCCGTCGTCCCGGTCGAAGGTGCGCACGCTGTCGGTGCTGAGCACGCGTCCCGTGAGGTTCACGTCCGAAAGGCCCAGCGAGAGGTCCTCGATCCGGTGGGTGTCCGTCGACTCCACGTCGACCTCGACGTCGGGGGCGGGTTCGGCCTTGTCGACGTCGACTTCGAGCCCGTTGTAGCCGTTCTTCGGGCGGCCGGCCACCCGGACGGTGTCGCCGGGTTCGAGCCGGTCGACCGCGTCGTCGGCCATCCCGTCCCACATCGTGATCGTGATCCGGCCGGTCTCGTCGGCGACGTCGACGTTGACGACGTGACCCTCCTCGTCTTCCTCGTCGCGCTCGAAGGTCCGGAGGTCGCCGACCCGCATCACCTTCGCGAGGAACTTCACGTCGTCCATCCCGGGGTCGACGTCGGCGATCCCTTCGACCTCCTGGTCGCGGAGTTCGTGGGCGATCAGCATCGCCGCGGTCTCCTCGTCGGCCAGCCCCCCCATCTGGTCGACCTTGTCCTCGACGGCGGCCTCGAACTCCTCGAAGTCGACGTCGGTGTCGAGGTCCTCGTAGACGTCCTCGATCACACCCATCCGGGCGACACCCCCCACGCGTCTGGCTCGAATCGGAAACCCGCGGTTCGAGCGGTCGCGACTGCAAGCATACCCACAGCCAGGGCAGGCCGCCGCTTAAGCGTTGTCTTGTCGGCGGTGGCGCGCCGCGGTGCTGCGGTTTGGCCCCGGAGTCCGGCGACGGCTCCGGGTGACGATCCCTCCGGTTGCGGGTCGCGTCGTGGCACGGAGGGGCTGGCCGCCCCGTGGTATAAGAACCTTTGGGGGGGCGATCGGGTCGCGTTAATTTAGAGGATGAGGCGGACGAGTTCTGAGTGTCTATGACAGAATTCGACCGCCTCAGTCAGTGTATCGAGTGGATTGACTTGTCGTTTGTGGAGCGCAAGCGGACTCCCGAG